>NZ_VTKY01000008.1 GCF_020514095.1 Synechococcus sp. MU1643
GGGAAGCAGCTTCCCAGATGGGGTAGAAGTGCAGGCCGATGGCGTTTGAAGAAGGAACAACAGCACCAGAGATGATGTTGTTGCCGTAGATCAGGGAGCCAGCGACAGGCTCACGGATGCCATCGATATCAACCGGAGGAGCGGCAATAAAAGCAATAGTGAAGCAGATGGTGGCCGCCAGGAGGCAGGGAATCATCAGCACGCCGAACCAACCCACATAAATGCGGTTGTTGGTGTCGGTCACCCACTGACAAAAGGCTTCCCAATTGCTCTGGCGTCCGCTGCGAATTGCGGTGGACATGGAAGAAAAGAAGACAGATAAACCTCTCCCCGAAAAAAGGGACAGGTGGAACAAGTTTATGGAGGAAACCTTGCCTTACATGGCAACTCAACAATCGGAATCAGCTCTCAAAAAAACTTCATTAAGCACTTTACGAAGCATTCATGAAGTTGCATGAAGCAACCAATCACGGGATTGCTGAATGAAACCGTTCCAGTTCACCCGTTCCTCCTCTGCCGCCCGAGCCACCAACAACGGCGCCTGCTGCTTCAACGCCACAAGATCGAGCTCATCAACACCGGCATTGATCGCCAGCCAATCCGCCATGGATCGGCCCACCACACGGGTGAGGTAAGCCGCACTAAGGGCCTGCATCGAACCAGCGATCAGCCAACTCCCTCCATCAAGTTTGGCCAGTCCCAGCAAGGTCTGCCCAGTCCACTCCACAACGCCTTGGGCGAGAGCCACCCGCGCCAGCTGGGATGCCGCTTCCCTGAGCACATCGGACTGCAGCGACGTCCCCCAGATCTCCCCCATCTCGTTGATCATCAAACCGTTGGCCACCGTGACGGCGAGAAGATCAAGGCTGGCGATGGGGGATGCCATCACAGACCCGGCCACCACCCACTGAGTGCGTTGCTGGATCTGCAGAAAGCGATCACGCCGAAGGGATTCGAGGTCACGCTGCCAACGGCGGTGCAGTTCCGCCAGCAGCCGAGGCCGCGTCTCGACCGCAGCCTGCTTCAGCGAACGGCGCAGCGGTGCTAGGGCAGTCCGCAGCTGCATGGAAGGCTCCTGAAACAGGATCCGCTCACGCCAGCGCTTGGGAAGATCATCCCGAACGGAATCGATGGCATCGGTCGACGCGTCCTGCTCTTCGATCGCCACTAGCAGCCAAGCCGGCTGATCGTCCGGCACCTGCTGAAGCCAGAGCAGATCTGAAGCCAGCAGTGGCGCCTTCAGACTGAACAGGATCAGATCTTGATCCAGCAGGCCGCGGGGCCAGCAACGACAGCCGTCGTCGGTGGTCAAGGGATGGCAGAGCGACAGCGTCAATGGCACCGGGCCCGCCAGAGAGCTGCTGAGGTCTGCTTCATTCGGTCCCTGAGAAGCTCCCAAGCCGACCATTGCCATGCACACAGGACCGCTGCGGTCGAGCACCGCCTTGAGTTCGGCGCGACGGGCCAGATCCGCGGAGGGTTGCTGCTCAAAACGCGCGAACTGATCCAACACCTCCTGGCATCGAGCCATCCATCCGTCCAGCGATACCGGTGCTGTGAAACGCGGTTGAGTTGGCTTGCGGCCAAGCCAGATCACAACACCACCGGCGGCCAGCAGACCCAGCCCCCCTCCGGGAATATGCATCACATCACTGATCAGCCACTGTCCAGCAAGCAGACCAGCTCCAGCCAGAGCCAACGGCCGCAGTAGCGACGACGGTGGCATCGCCAGGTCTGGCCATGAAGCCGGGAGTTTCAATAGAAAGGCTGTTGTAGCAGTGGCCCTTCTTAGCTCAACCCACCACCTGACACCAGAACTTCAGGCCAGAAGGACGACTTCTCCATAAATTGGCAACAGGCCAGGGTCAGCCGTGACACAAAGTCATCCCATCGCGATGGTCGACAACCGCCGGGGGGTGCGCAGGGTTCTCATGGTGGCCCTGGGCCTCAACATCACCATGTCGCTGCTAAAGCTTCTGGTGGGGGCCATGAGTGGTTCCCTGGCGGTGATCGCTGATGGCATGCACAGCGCGACCGATGCGCTGTCCAGCCTCACGGGACTGGTCACCAACAAACTTTCCGATCCACGGCCTGACCGGGATCACCCTTACGGCCATCGCAAATACGAGGCTGTCGGAGCCCTCGGTATCGCTGGTTTCATCCTGTTCACAGCGATCGAAATCCTGCTGCGTTCAGGGGAGAGGCTCATCGAGGGCCTGCCACCCATCCGTGTGACAAGCCAGGAGCTCGTGCTGCTCACGCTCGTGCTGGGATTCAATCTCCTGCTGGCAGGATATGAGCTGCGGGAAGGTCGGCGACTGAACAGCAACCTGCTCAAAGCAGATGCCCAGCATTCGGCGAGCGACGTTTGGACCACCGTGGTGGTGCTGGTGGGCATGGCGGGGGCGGTCTGGCTGCAGGTGAGCTGGCTCGACGTCGCGCTGGCCATCCCCATGGCCCTTCTACTGATTCGTGTGTGCTGGCAGGTGCTGCGCGGCACCTTGCCCTGGTTGGTGGACCACATGGCGGTTGCACCTGAAGCCATCTATGCCGAAACCATGGCCACCGCCGGAGTGATGAACTGCCACGACATCGCCAGCCGGGGCGTTCTGGGCCAGCAGGTGTTCATCGAAATGCATATGGTTGTCAACGCAGACGACCTCACCAAGGCGCACCGGATCACCGAAGAGGTGGAGGAGCGCTTGGACGAAAGCTTCGGGCCGGTGCGGTGCACCATCCACCTGGAACCCAAGGACTACGTGGAGGAAGGGATCACTTACACCGGCGCCCATGGCTGAGGTCGACACCGCACCACATGAGCTAGCTGGGCTGACTGTGCGTCAGCAGCTGGGGCTGATTGAGGTGCTCGATGAAGTTCGCCGTGCCGACGGGTGGTCTTGGCAACTTCCGGTGTTGCTGCGGGAACGATGCTGGCTGCGGCTATCTCGGACTCCACTGACCGTGCTGCACCGCTTGCTCCCTCCAGATGGACGGGATGACGCGCCGGAACTGATGCAATACCGGCGATTGCTGCAGAAGGGGATGGATCCTCTGTTGGCCCAACAGAGCTGCTGGCATGACTTCGGCATCGAGGACTGCCAGAGAGCGCTGCGGGACTACTGGAACAGTCATGACACTGCCATCCACGGTTGGACAGCCGAGCGGTACCGACATCTGGTGAGCAGCTATCGCGAACGGATTGAACGGGGAATCACAGCGGTTCCGATGCTCGTGCTGGCTCGGAAGAGCAGCGTTGAATGCCACCAGTTGCTCTGGATCACCGAAAACACCCCGGTGATGCGTCACACTTGCGCCTGATTCCAGGCCATGGGCCATGAGTGATTCCTACAGCGATCCCCAACAACAGGCGGGACAGGGAGACGGCGGCCGAGACGGTCAGCGCAGTCGTGGCAATCGTGGCGGCGGCCGTGAAGGCGGAGGCTTCCGGATTCGACTGAGCGACAACGAAATGCGTTCGGCAAGGGCACTGCAGGAGGCCTTCAATCTCCGCTCAACCGTTGCCGTTCTGGGTTTCGCAATCCGAAGCCTCGGCCAAATGCTGGAGGACGGCCAACTCGACGCCCTGATAGAGCAGCAGCGCAATCAGCCTGCTCGGGGTGGCCGACGTGATGGTGGTGGCCGCGATGGTGGAGGCCGCGATGGTGGAGGTCGCGGTCGTCGTTTTGACGACGAGCGCAGCAGCCGCGGATCCCGACCGAACCCCTTCGCCCGACCCTCCAAACCCCAGCCCGAAGTCCAGGCTGAACCGGTTGAAGAGCCAGAGGTAAAACCGGTGGTGGAGCCTGTGGTCGAGTCAGAAGTAGCCCCCAGCGACGACACCAAAACCGAAGCAACCGAGGCCTGATTGATGAGCCGGCCAAGGGTTCTTTCCGGGGTGCAACCGACCGGGGCACTGCACCTCGGCAATTGGCTGGGTGCCATCCGCAATTGGGTTGACCTGCAGGAGACCCACGACACTTTTGTTTGTGTTGTGGATCTCCACGCCATCACCGTTCCCCACGACCCCAGCCGCCTGGCTGAGGACACCCGTTCCACAGCAGCGCTCTACCTGGCCTGTGGCATGGATCCCAAACGCTGCGTGGTGTTTGTGCAAAGCCAGGTCGCAGCCCACAGCGAACTCTGCTGGCTGCTGAATTGCGTCACGCCACTCAACTGGCTTGAGCGGATGATTCAGTTCAAAGAGAAAGCAGTGAAGCAGGGGGACAACGTCTCCCTGGGCCTGCTGGACTACCCGGTGCTGATGGCCGCCGACATCCTTCTCTACGACGCTGACCTGGTGCCCGTCGGTGAAGATCAGAAGCAGCACCTGGAGCTGGCGCGTGACATCGCGCAACAGCGCATCAATTCCCGCTTCGGTGGCAAGGACACCCCGGTGCTCAAAGTTCCCAAACCGATGATCCTCAAAGAAGGAGCTCGGGTGATGAGCCTGACGGATGGCCGCAGCAAAATGAGCAAGAGCGATCCCAACGAGGGGAGTCGCATCACCCTTCTGGACCCTCCCGAGCTGATCACCAAGAAGATCAAACGCGCCAAAACCGATCCAGAGCGTGGTCTCGAATTCGGCAACCCCGACCGGCCAGAAACCGACAACCTCTTAGGGCTTTACGCGATCCTGAGCGGCAAGGAGCGCGAACAGGCCGCCAATGAGTGCGCCGGGATGGGTTGGGGACAGTTCAAGCCGCTGCTGGCCGAAGCCACCGTGAACGCGCTGGAACCCATCCAGACCCGCTACCGGGAGCTGATGCAGGACCCCACAGAGCTCGATCAGGTGCTGAGCACAGGCCGCGAGAAAGCTGAAACCGTGGCCAACGCCACGCTTGAACGGGTTCGGGACGCCTTGGGCTTCGCCCGACCAGCCTAATCAGCACCAAAGAGACGCATTAGCTGCTCTGATCAATGCGACGGCCATGGGCTTGAGCCATGGCCCCTGAGGCTTGAGGGAGAAAACCTCAGCCGCAGACGCGAGTCTCGCAAGACTCTCACCCTTCTCTCAGTTGCGTATACATAGCGCAGACTGCGCGTCAACCCCACAAGCACCGGCCTCGCGTCCAGGCCTCGTGGGCCAGCACTGTAGCTGTCCACTTTATTGGCCTTTGTGCGTCGTCTTTTTTCTGCGTTCAGCCCAGCCACGCGTTGGAACCGGCCTGTCGTCTGTGCTGCCCTAACCACAGGATTGGTGCTGTCCGCAGGAGCCACACAGCGACCGCAGAAAACGGACACGCCTTTAGACCATGCCGCGCATGTCGAGACCAGCAGCCGCGCCCATCTGGCCACCGGCAACGAGGGCGGGCGTTATGAGCTGACGCCTGAGCGCCGAGCCCTGCTCAACACCATTCGCTTCGCCGAGGGGACCTGGAAGGACGGCGAAGACAAGGGTTATCGAATCATTTATGGCGGCGGGCAGTTTCAAGACCTCTCACGCCATCCCGAGCGGGTGATCGTGAAGCGCTACACCAGCGCCGCTGCTGGTGCCTATCAATTTCTGCCCAAGACGTGGAAAGGAGTGGCTAATGAGCTCAACCTGAGCAGCTTCGAGCCCAGGCACCAGGATCAGGCTGCTCTGCACCTTGTGGAGCGCCGAGGAGCTCTCAAAGAAATTGACCGGCAGGGCCTGACCAAGAACGCCATGGCGAAGCTGGCTCCCGAATGGGCATCCTTTCCCACCTGGAATGGCCGCTCCGCCTACGGGCAACCGGTAAAGAGCCATCAGGAACTGGCGAGCTTCTACAGCAGCAACCTTCGGGAGTTGCGCAATCAACTGGGGGCCTGAGGCGAACGGGACGAACCCAACTTCGCGGCCAAGGCCCACACCTCCGTGACCAAGCCATGCCACGGGTTCATCACCGCCATCGAAACCGCCATGGGCTGCGTTGATGCAGCCACCAGGGAGCGCGTTGCAGCAATTGCCTTCTTGCCGTCCTGCAGCCGCTCCTCCATGTGCTGACGCTCCTCCAGCGGCATCACCTCATCCGGACAGGCCTGCAGAAGCTCCTCCCCGCGCTGAAACCAGTGATCGAAGTCATCGAGAAGTGATGCCAGCAGCTCATCCAACAGCGCGCCAGCTTCCCGATTGGTTGACTCACCCACGTGTTGCCCTCGGGCCTCGCCCATAGGATGGCGGACCTTGAACCTGAACCGGTGAGCAGCGCTGCAGCAACCACCCCAGCCCCTTCAGCACCAGTGGTTCTGCCCAAGACCAGCGAAAGCGATCAACTGCTCAAGATTCGGCATTCCATGAGCCATGTCATGGCCATGGCTGTGCAGCAGTTGTTTCCCAAGGCACGCGTCACTATCGGCCCCTGGACCGAAACCGGTTTCTATTACGACTTCGACAATCCCGATCCCTTCACCGAGGCCGATCTGAAGGCCATCAAGAAAGGGATGATCAAGATCATCAACAAGAAACTGCCCCTGGAGCGGGTCGAGGTGAGCCGCAGCGAGGCCGAGGCAAAAATCAAGGCCCAGAACGAGCCCTACAAGCTCGAGATCCTTGAAGGACTGCAGGAGCCGATCACCCTTTACACCCTTGGCGAGGACTGGTGGGACCTCTGTGCCGGTCCCCATGTGGACCACACCGGCCAACTCAACGCCAAGGCATTCGAGCTGGAAAGCGTGGCAGGCGCCTACTGGCGTGGCGATGAGACCAAAGCGCAGCTGCAACGCATCTACGGCACGGCCTGGGAAACCCCGGAACAGCTGGCGGAGCACAAACATCTGAAGGAAGAAGCTCTCCGCCGCGACCATCGCCGGATCGGCAAAGACCTCGACCTGTTTTCCATCGAGGACGAGGCCGGCGCTGGCCTGGTGTTCTGGCACCCCCGCGGTGCCCGCATGCGCCTCCTAATCGAAGAGTTCTGGCGCCAGGCCCACTTCGAAGGCGGATACGAGCTCCTCTACACCCCCCACGTGGCGGACATCAGCCTCTGGAAGACCTCAGGCCACCTCGACTTCTACGCCGAGAGCATGTTCGGCCCAATGGAGGTGGACGAACGGGAGTACCAGCTCAAGCCGATGAACTGCCCGTTCCACGTGCTCACTTACGCCAGCAAACTGCGCAGCTACAGGGAACTGCCAATCCGCTGGGCGGAGCTTGGAACGGTGTATCGCTACGAGCGCCCTGGTGTGATGCACGGTCTGATGCGGGTCCGGGGCTTCACCCAGGACGATGCCCACGTGTTCTGCCTGCCCGAGCAGATCAGCGACGAGATCCTGAAAATTCTCGATCTCACCGAGCGGATCCTCTCCGCCTTCGATTTCAGCAACTACGAGATCAACCTCTCCACCCGCCCCGAGAAGTCCATCGGCGATGACGCCGTCTGGGACCTGGCCACCAAGGGACTGATTGAAGCCCTAGAGCGCAAGGGTTGGGCCTACAAAATTGATGAGGGTGGCGGCGCCTTCTACGGCCCGAAAATTGATCTCAAGATCGAAGACGCCATTGGCCGGATGTGGCAGTGCTCCACCATCCAGTTGGATTTCAATCTGCCGGAACGATTTGAGCTCGACTACATCGCCGCCGACGGCAGCAAGCAGCGGCCAATCATGATCCACCGAGCCATCTTCGGCTCGCTGGAGCGTTTCTTCGGAATCATGACCGAGAACTACGCCGGCGATTACCCCTTCTGGCTGGCCCCGGAACAGGTGCGTCTGTTGCCCGTCACCGACGAGGTGCACTCCTACGCGGAGCAGTTGCTTAACCAACTCACCCAAGCTGGTGTGCGGGCCACCATCGACCGCAGTGGCGACCGTCTCGGCAAGTTGATCCGCACCGGCGAACAGATGAAGATCCCCGTGCTGGCGGTCATCGGTGCCAAGGAAGCAGAGCAGAACGCCGCAAGCCTGCGCAGCCGACGGGACGGTGACCTCGGGGTTACATCTGTGGCCGACCTGATCAGTTCTGCTCAAATGGCCAACGGCCAGCGCGCCGCAGGCCTGGAGCTGAACCGATGACGGATTCCCCCGTGCAGAACCTTGCCGATCTCGCGCGTATGCGTGGAGCACCGGAACTGCTTCCTCAGATCAGAAACGAACTGCGAGAAGAACTCGATCAGGCGATGGCCAACGCCAGCTGGTTCACCATCGGCGTCATGGCCCCGTCCATGGAGGAGGCCATCACAGCGCTGCGCAGCCTCGAGCAAAGCCAACAGTGGGAGCCACTGCAGCTCGTCGACAGCCCCAAGGAGCCGGGCCCTGTTTTTTTAAAAGCCAATCAGAAAGGAAGCACGATCCGAATTCGGATCGAGCACGGCCTCGGCGAGGGAATTCTGATCAGTGGCCACGGCGACGACGACACCACGCCAAGCACCACCTGGGGACCGCTTCCACTGGACTTCTTCTCCTGAGCGAACCACGCTGTTAGGAGACGCTGCGGCCATGGATGGCCACCACCACACTCCTAGCGGGGGACATGGGAGGCACCAAGACCCTGCTCGCTCTCTACGGAAGTGAAGCGGGTCAACTGAGCCTTCTGCACCAAGAACGCTTTGGCTCGGGAGAGTGGTCATCCCTTGAGCCGATGCTCGAGACATTCCTCAACAATCGCCCAGCTGATCTCCAGGCTCCTACGCATGCCTGCATCGCCGTTGCCGGTCCGGTGCGCCACAAGGAGGCCCGGATCACGAATCTGCCCTGGCGGTTGCGGGAAGCCGACCTGGCGAGGGCAGCAGGCACTGAACGCCTCGAGCTGGTGAATGATTTCGGCGTGCTGATTTACGGGCTGCCCCATTTCGACGGCAACCAGCAGGTGATCCTTCAGAACGGCCACCAAGACAATGGCCCCCTGGCAATTCTTGGTGCCGGCACCGGTCTCGGCATGGCACGAGGACTGCAGAGCGAACAGGGACTGGTGGCCCTGGCGAGCGAGGGAGGGCACCGCGAATTTGCCCCGCGCAATGAAGCGGAATGGGAGCTGTCCTGCTGGCTCAAACAAGACCTCGGCGTCAGCCGGCTGTCGATTGAACGCATCGTGAGTGGCACCGGCCTTGGGCATATGGCCCACTGGCTGCTTCAGAAACCCGATGCCGCCATGCACCCCCTACGCAGCGTGGCTGAGGCGTGGCGGCGCAACAGTTCCAACGATCTTCCCGCTCAGGTGAGCGTCGCGGCTGAAGGGGGTGATCCCCTAATGCAACGCGCCTTACAGCTGTGGCTTGAGGCCTATGGCGCAGCGGCAGGCGATCTTGCCCTTCAAGAACTCTGTACAGGAGGCCTCTGGGTTGGTGGGGGCACAGCATCAAAACAATTGAAGGGACTGCAATCCGCCAGATTTCTCAACGCGATGCGCGATAAAGGGCGCTTCCGCGAGCTGATCGAAGGGATGCAGGTCACAGCGGTGATCGATCCCGATGCCGGACTGTTCAGTGCAGCCTGTCGCGCCAGGATGCTGGCGGAGTCAGGTGGGACACTGGCCTGAGAAGAGGATCAGCGATGGCGCAGCCGCGCATCGGTCAGAAAGTGGTCGTGGACGTCCCGGCAACCACCGCCAATCTCGGCCCGGGATTTGACTGCCTCGGTGCAGCCCTCGACCTGAACAACCGATTCGCGATGCGGCGGATCGAAGGGGGCGGTGAACGGTTTGAGCTGATTATTGAGGGATCGGAGGGGAGCCACCTCCGCGGTGGTCCTGAAAACCTCGTCTACCGCGCGGCCCAACGGGTGTGGAAAGCGGCTGGCCTGGAACCCGTTGGTCTTGAGGCACGGGTGCGTCTTGCCGTGCCGCCGGCACGGGGACTGGGCAGCAGTGCCACGGCCATCGTGGCGGGATTGATGGGAGCAAATGCCCTCGTCGGTGAGCCCCTCTCCAAGGAAAAGCTGCTCGAGCTGGCCATCGACATCGAAGGGCACCCCGACAATGTTGTCCCCTCCCTTCTGGGGGGCCTCTGCATGACCGCAAAAGCCGCCTCTCAGCGCTGGCGCGTGGTGCGCTGCGAATGGGCGCCAAGCGTGAAGGCCGTCGTGGCAATTCCATCGATTCGCCTGAGCACCAGCGAAGCCCGCCGGGCCATGCCCAAGACCATTCCCGTTGGCGATGCTGTGGTCAACCTGGGTGCCTTAACGCTTCTGCTGCAGGGGCTGCGCACCGGCAACGGTGATCTGATCTCCGACGGCATGCACGATCGTTTGCACGAGCCTTACCGCTGGCGGCTGATCAAAGGCGGTGACGAGGTCAAACAGGCAGCCATGGACGCGGGCGCCTGGGGCTGTGCCATCAGCGGAGCCGGACCAAGCGTCCTGGCTCTGTGTGAGGAAGACAAGGGCCCAGCCGTCAGCCGCGCGATGGTCAAAGCCTGGGAAGCGGCAGGAGTCGCCAGCCGCGCGCCGGTGCTGAATTTGCAGACCTCAGGCAGCCACTGGCAACCGGCTGAGGATGAGTAGATCCACCTAAAAAGGGCATTCAGCCCTGTTAGCTTTGTTAAATATTGCGGACACGGAATGGATGCTGGGTTAGCAGAGCTTGCTGTCTCGGGCAGTCCATTCCCCTGGTTGTCATTGATTGTGCTGTTGCCGGCGGCAGCAGCTTTGGTGCTGCCACTGGTTCCGAGCAGCGAAGAGAATCCATCCCCTGCCCCGAAAATCATCACCCTGGTCGTCCTGATGGTCGATCTCCTGTTGATGATGGGGGTGTTTGCCACCCGCTTCGACCCCAGCACTGAAGGGCTTCAGCTGGTGGAGCGGGTGAGCTGGCTCCCAGCGCTCGGCCTCGAATGGTCCCTTGGTGTTGATGGTCTTTCAGCACCTCTTGTGGTGCTCAGCGGCCTGGTCACTTTGCTGTCTGTGGCTGCCAGTTGGTCGGTGAAGCGCAAATCACGGCTGTACTTCGCCCTGATGCTGGTTCAGGCCTCGGCCCAGGGCCTGGTGTTTCTCTCACAGGATTTCCTGCTGTTCTTCTTGGCATGGGAGCTGGAACTTGTTCCCGTCTACCTGCTGATCGCTATCTGGGGCGGACAAAACCGCCAGTACGCCGCGACCAAATTCATCCTCTACACAGCCCTGGCCTCTCTGCTGATCCTGGTCAGCGGCCTGGCGCTGGCTCTCTCCGGTGACATCTTCACCTTCAACCTCACCGAACTGTCAGCTCGCTCCCCAGGCGGCAGCTTTGGCCTGTTGTGTTATGTGGGCTTCCTGATTGGCTTCGGCGTGAAACTGCCGATGTTCCCGCTCCACACCTGGCTGCCCGATGCCCACGGCGAGGCGAACGCGCCGGTGTCGATGCTTCTGGCCGGGGTACTCCTGAAAATGGGCGGCTACGCACTACTGCGCTTCAACGTGCAGATGCTGCCTGAAGCGCACGCCACCCTGGCGCCGGCCCTGGTGATTCTTGGAATCGTGAACATCGTTTACGGCGCCCTCAACGCCTTCGCCCAAGACAACGTCAAACGCAGGATCGCCTGCAGTTCAGTGAGCCACATGGGCTTTGTCCTGGTGGGGATAGGTGCCGTTGATGCCCTGGGAATCAGCGGAGCCATGCTCCAAATGGTGAGCCATGGCCTGATCGCTGCAGCGATGTTCTTCGTAACGGGTGTGTTCTACGAGCGAACCAAAACCCTCTCGATCCCCAACATGGGCGGATTGGCAAAGGCCCTGCCGATCACCTTTGCCTTCTTCCTGGCTAGCTCCCTAGCGTCATTGGCGCTGCCAGGCATGAGTGGCTTCATCAGTGAAATCACTGTGTTCCTTGGCATCACAAGCCAGGAAGCCTTCACCTCGGTGTTCCGCTCAATCACCGTGCTGATGGCCGCCATCGGTCTTGTGCTCACACCGATCTATCTCCTTTCCATGTGCCGCCGGGTGTTCTTCGGGCCCAGGATTCCTGCCCTGGCGAGTGTTGCTGACATGCGGCCCAGGGAACTGGTGATTGGCCTCAGCCTGCTGGTGCCAACACTAGTGATCGGCATCTGGCCCCGCGTTGCCATGGACCTTTACGAAGCCTCCACCAACGCTTTGGCCCTGCAGTTCATTGCCAGCTGAGATGTCGACTGTTTCCCCCCTTCTGCGCGGCCATGGGCTTCCCGAGTTCCGTGCCATTTCCCCTGAGCTCGTCAGCACAGACATCCCAGTTCTGCTTGAGCAGCTGGATCAGGACTTCAGTGCGCTCGAGCAAGATCTGGATTCAGCCCTCACCGGACCCTCCAAACTGTCCTGGGATGGGGTGATGCAACCGCTCCAGGCCATCGGCGAACGGCTGCGTTGGAGCTGGGGCGTGGTGTCACACCTCAATGGCGTTTGCAATTCCGCTGAAATGCGCGATGCCCATGCCGCCCAGCAACCCGATGTTGTGCGCCTCAGCAACCGCCTCGGCCAAAGCCAGATTCTTCATCGGGTCTTGATGGCCCTTCAAAGCGATCCCGCCGAACCACTCAATCCAACCCAAGAGCGGATTCTGAAATCAGAGCTGCTCTCGATGCAGCAGCGCGGTGTTGGCCTCAGTGGCGATGAGAAGGCAGCCTTCAACAGCACCAGTGAACGCCTGGCCGCGCTCTCCACCCAGTTCGGCAACCACGTGCTCGATGCCACGCGGCAGTGGACCCTGAAGCTCAGCCAAACCAGCGACGTGGAAGGCCTGCCGCAGCGGGCTTTGGAGGCGTTGGCCGCAGCATCTCGCGAAGCAGGGGAGACTGATGCATCTGCGGAGTCCGGCCCCTGGCTGCTGGGACTGGACATGCCCCGCTATTTGCCCTTCCTCACCCATGCCAACAACCGATCACTGAGAGAAAAGGCCTATCGCGCCCATGTTGGGCGGGCCAGTGAAGGAGAACTCGATAACCGGGCACTGATCGAGGAGATCCTGACCCTGAGGCGCGAACAAGCCTCCCGCCTGGGCTATGCCCATTGGGCTGACCTCAGCCTCAGCGCAAAGATGGCTGACGATGTTCAAGCTGTGGAAGCACTGCTGGACGAACTTCGCGCTGCGGCATACCCAGCAGCTGAGCAAGAGCTGCGGGATCTCCAAGCCATCGCCAGGGAGCAGAAGGCCCCTGAAGCTGATGAGCTAGCTCCTTGGGATATCGCCTACTGGTCGGAGAAGTTGCGCCAATCCCGATTCGACCTGGATCAGGAAGCGCTGCGCCCTTGGTTCCCGCTGCCGCAGGTGCTCGAAGGCCTGTTCAGCCTGTGTTCACGTCTGTTCGACGTCGAGATCATCGCCGCCGACGGCGAGGCACCGACATGGAACGACGATGTGCGCTTCTTCCGGGTGAAGCGCTCCGATGGCACACCGATCGCCGGCTTCTACCTCGACCCCTTCAGCCGCCCCGCCAGCAAGCGCGGTGGAGCTTGGATGGATGAATGCTTGGGCCTCAGCAAGAAATCCGATGGATCTGTCGTGCTGCCGGTGGCCTACCTGGTCTGCAACCAGACCCCACCTGTGGGTGACACGCCCAGCCTGATGAGCTTCGAGGAAGTGGAAACCCTCTTCCATGAATTCGGCCATGGGCTCCAGCACATGCTCACCACCGTTGAGGAACCGGAAGCAGCTGGCATCAGCAACGTGGAATGGGATGCCGTGGAACTCCCCAGCCAGTTCATGGAGAACTGGTGCCTTGATCACGCCACCTTGATGGGCATGGCGCGACACTGGCAGACCGGTGACCCCCTGCCTGAGGCGGAATTCAACAAGCTGCGCAGCAGCCGCACCTTCAACTCCGGCCTGGCCACCTTGCGGCAGGTTCACTTCGCCCTGAGTGACCTCCGCCTCCACAGCCAGTGGACCCCTGAACTTGGCATTACCCCAGACGAACTGCGCCGTGAGATTGCTGCCACCACCACGGTGATGGCTCCCATCCCAGAGGATCAGTTTCTCTGCGCCTTCGGCCATATCTTCGCGGGGGGCTACTCCGCTGGGTACTACTCCTACAAATGGGCTGAGGTGCTCAGTGCTGATGCTTTCTCCGCTTTTGAGGAGGTTGGTCTAGATCAGGAGGATCAAGTTCGCGAAACGGGAGCCCGCTTCCGCGACACCGTGCTCAGCCTCGGTGGCAGTTGCTCTCCAGCAGAAGTGTTTGAAGCCTTCCGAGGCCGTCCGGCCAGTACCGAAGCACTGATTCGCCATTCCGGCCTGGTGGCCGCGGCTTGAGCTCAGGCGCCCAAGCTGCTGCTGAGCCGTTGAATCGCGGCGGGGTGGCTGATCAGCTGCTGATGGGTCCAGACGGGGATTTCCTCACACCGGCCCAGCGGCAGAACGGCCCTCCAGCCGGGGCAAACCATTAGATCCCAGCGGCAGAAGAAACTGGAGCAGTCGACCCCAGCAAGGGCATCGGATTGGCGATTCAGCTCTCGCAGCAGGCGACTGCCCATTTTCATGTCTGCAGCACCGGGTAGGAGCAGACGGGGAATCATCTGAGCAGCCAAGGTGCCCTGCTGCGGGCTTCCCACGCTGAAGAAGCGCCGGGTGCGCTGCGCCCCCCCCAGCTCCTGCAGCCAGATTCTGCCGATAACGCCCCCCATCGAAAAACCCAGAAGATCGACCCTGGTTTCAGCACCGAAGCGCCGCTGAATGTTCTCATCCAGGCGCGAGGCCAAATGCCGCAGGGGAACCCAGCCCAGACCATGGGGCAGGTGTGGCGCCAGCAACGGGAGATCAGGTTGGTCCAGCCCCTGAATTAATCGGTGAAAAAGACGGGGCGAGTCCCAGAGACCATGCACCAACACCAAAGGGATGCTCACAGGGCTGATTGACCGCCATGGCGCGAGCGTTCCACGAACACCCGACCGTTAAATCCCGGAACCGGTGCGGCACATTTGGTTAACCGTAACCACATCGGCATGGGCCCGTAGAGAGTTTCCAGCCGATCCAACATCTGCTCGCTGAAATGCTCGATCGTTAGGCAACGAACCTCCTGGGACAACCCCTGCAAGGCCTGAATCGCCACGCTGTAGTCCAGGCTCTGGCTCAGGTCGTCGGCCACGGCAGCAGCCTTCAGATCGAGCTGGACACTGAAATCAAGGTTGAACCATTGGCCATCCTGGCGTTCGTGTTCCAAAACCCCGACGTGGGCCCACAACCGCAGCTCCCGCAGACCGATGCAATCCATCAGAGCGGCCGATCGATGTGGGTGAAGACGCGGCTGCCGTTGGAATAGTCGGCAGCGATGTGACCATCGCCGCGCAACCTATAGCGGTAGGTCACCAGCCCCTCAAGGCCAACGGGTCCCCGGGGCGGCAGGGTCTGGGTGCTGATGCCCACCTCAGCGCCGAATCCATAACGGAACCCATCGGCGAAGCGGCTGGAACAGTTGTGATAAACACCAGCGCTATCCACCGCCGCAAGAAAACGATCAGCCGCCTTGGCATCCTCCGTCAGGATCACTTCGGTGTGACGTGAGCCAAAGGAACGGATGTGATCGGTGGCTGCCTCGAGATCGTCCACCAGCTTCACCGCCAGGATCAGATCCAGATACTCCGTGCTCCAGTCCTCCTCTGAAGCCGCTTCCGCTACGCCAAGGGACACGCTCGCGGCATCACCCCGCAGCTGCACCCCGGCAGCAACGAAGGCCGGCAGCGCAGCGGCAAGAAAAGGCTGGGCAATGGAGCGGTGCACCAGCAAGGTCTCGATGGCGTTGCAAGCGGCGGGATACTGGCTTTTGCTATCCACCGCCACCCGAACGGCTTTATCGACATCGGCCGCAGCATCCACGTAGAGATGGCACACCCCATCGGCATGGCCCAGCACAGGAATGCGGGTGTTGTCCTGGATGAAGCGCACCAGCTCGTTGCTTCCCCTGGGGATGATCAGATCCACGAGGCCATCGAGTCGCAACAACGCCAGGCTTTCCTGTCGTGTTGTAAGCAGCGCCAGGGCATCGGCAGACACCGGACTGGCCGCCAGGCCTGCCTGCAGGGCGTCCATCACGGCCTCATTGGTGCAGCGGGCCTCACTGCCCCCTTTCAACAGAGCACCGTTGCCTGAACGGATCGCCAGCGAGGCGATCTGCATCACAGCATCCGGCCTGGCTTCAAAGATCACACCCACCACCCCAAGCGGCACGGAGATCCGTTCCAACACCAAGCCCTGGTCCAGCTCCCGGTGCAACTGACGACAGCCCAACGGATCACTGAGGCTGGCCACCTTGCGAACGCCATCAATCGCCGCGGCCAACTTGGTTTCATCCAGCTTCAGACGAGCCATCAGAGCCGGCGACAGCCCAGCGGCAGCAGAGCGGTCGAGGTCTTCTAGGTTGGCCGCGAGGATGGTTGAGGCGCGGTCGGTCAGCGCGTCCGCCATCGTCTGGAGCGCCAGGGCCCGTTGGCCGTCATCGGTCTGCCCCAGATCAACAGCAGCGTGGCGGACAGCCGCGGCAAGCTTCAAAAGCGCGGCGGAAGGCTCTGGAACGCTGGACATCAACACAATCAATCTGGAGCCATCATCCCGTTAAGCCGCTGCAGAGCGAGCCGCGCTGCTCCCAGGCGTCCAGCACCATTACCTAGACAGGCGGCCTCGATCCGTAATCCCTCCCTTGAGACGGCCTGAACCCGCGACTCCACCTCTCGACGCACCGATGGCAGAAAGTGGCGGGCGGCACCCGCCAGTCCGCCCCCCAACAGAACCAACTGTGGTGTAAACACATACACCAGCGAAGCAACGCCACAGCCGAGGCGCTCGCCGTAACGGCTCCAAACCTCCAGAGCCGCAGGATCACCGGTATCAGCCTCCGCACTGAGCTCACGGGGATCGCGATCACACAACCGTCGCAGGCCCGTGATGCTGGCGAACTGCTCCAGTGAGCCACGGTTGCCGCTGTTGCAGGCCGGACCATCGGGCTGCAACCCGATCAGACCGGGTTCCGCTGCGGCACCGTTATGGCCAGTAAACAGCTCACCTCTCAAAAGCACTCCCCCTCCCACACCGGTTCCGAGGGTCAGCAGCACCACATCACCTACACCACGGGCAGCACCGAGCCAGGCCTCTCCGACCACCGCACAGTTGCCGTCATTGGCAAGGGTGACCCGACGATTGAGCCTGGACTCGAGCCAATCCGCCAGCGGCACGTCCTCCCAGCCCGGCAGGTTGATGCATACCCGGGCGACCCGGGCCGTCACATCCATCGGACCAGGGAGTCCGATGCCGACCGCCTCAGCCGCATGCTCCGGGTCAATCTGTTCAATGGCTTCACAGAGGGCCATCGTCACGACGCCAGGCACTGCCGGCTGAGGCGTGAGCACTTGCGCCTCAGCTAGCACCGAGCCGTCAGCACGAATCCGAGCCAGCTTGATCGCCGTGCCCCCGAGATCCACCCCAATCACTTGCGCGTCAGGCATCCCTTAGAACCGGAAGAACACCTGCAACTGGCTCTGCCAGGTGCCATTGGCATCCATGGCCGCAGACATAGACGTCGTCGGCGTCAACCGATAGGAGACCGTGGCCTGCGAAGGGACATCGGTTGTATTTGGTGCCATCAGAACGGAGAGGTCAAACTTGTCGGTCAACGCCACACCGAACTCCGTCACCACTGTGAGTGTTGGCGAAATCTGGCCGGAGGTGCGCTCCTCCTCTGATTTCACATCGGGGTTGACGTAGGTCGGAAAAATCGCCACCTGGAGCCGCTGCCCCATGGCATCGGTCAAGGTGCCCAGCACAGGTGAGAGCAGCGACTGACTCAGCATTGTGGCCAAGGCAGCACCACCGTTTCCGCCCAAAGAAGCCAGAGAATTACCACCGATCAGACCCAACAGCTGCTGCTCACTCATCGGTGGTGAGCTGCGTAGAACAAGATTTTCTTTGTCAACCAGACGGTTGGCCGGGCCCGTGGCCTGGACCATGACCTTCACCAAGCGGAGCTGACCGCCCTCGGCATAAGCGCTGCCCGTGCCATTGGAAGCAAACAGGTTGCTACTGGCGATCTGATCGCTGGTGCCCGCGCTGACGCTGTCGGAGACCCTGGCTTGCATGGCGATATCTACATAGGGGACGAGCCCCAAAGAGGGAGTGAACACCGCTGCATTCGCCGCCTGCGGATCCAAACGAAGAGGAGCAAGGGGAGGGATCCAGATCCTGCCGGACTTGAGCCGGATCAAACCTCGCGCCTCCAGAGAGGGATCCAATGGGCCGTTCAACGTTACGGCGCCTTCCCCTTTGAAGCTGATCCAAGGGGGCATCAGCACCTCGATGTCAGGGCCCAGGGCTAGTCGAAGATTTTCAAAGCGGATGGCCGGCAGTTTCGGCATGAAACGTTGCAAGTGATCCGGACCTTGAATGGATTGGTTGGGGCCCATCAGAACCAGAGGTTCCTGGAAGTCCCACTTCTCGGCCAGGAGTTGCATCACCGATTCGGAACCGGGCTGCACCTCCTTTGAGGGGCCCTCAACACCGATAGGAACCAGGCTTTGAAGTCCGCGCTGCCGCCGCCGTCCAAAGGATCCCGACTGAGGCCGAAGCGTTCCTCGCGACAGGGCCAGATTTCCAGAGAGAACGGGTTGCACCAAGGCACCAGAAACCTGCAGTTCGCCATCGGCCTGGAACTGCACGATCGGCTGACGAATCTGACCTTGACTGAGTTGCAAGGTGAGCGGCGAAGTGCCGCTCTGGGGAGTGAACAAGCCAAGGCTTCCCGAACCGCGCAGCGAGCCGCCGCGGCCCACTTCGGCCTCCAGGCGTTGCACCAAGACGCGATCGAAATCGAACAGGATCGAGGCGTTAATACGGCTCAGCTCTTGTTCACCGATGCTGAGATCTCCATTACTAACCACAACGAAGCCATTGGCTTGGGGTTGGTTCAAAGGCCCGCGCAGCAGCAGCCGCAGATTGGTACTCCCCTGATTAAGGGTTAACGAACCCCCAGCAAGGAGGGTCAAGACGCCAAGGGCATCCCCATGGCTGTCCAGCCTCAGATTCAGATCGGCTTCGGGATTAAAGGGAACCGTGCCAGACACATTGATGGCTTCCTTGCTCTCGCCTCCCTTCAGGGACAGATCTAGGCGAATCAACTGACGATCAACGACGACCGATCGCTGCTCCAACTGCAGGGGCTGGCCCGCCAGGCTGGCGGAATCAAGCACAAGATCGGAAACCAGCAGAGGATCCGCTCCACTGAGGTCATAGCGGCCGCGGATGCCAACGCTGCCACGGAGCTGCGGCGGTATAGGAGCCAACAACGCCAGCAGCGAGATCGGAACCTGCAGCAGGGAAAGGTCACCAGATCCACCGATCAGCGGGCCACGAAGCGTGGCAACCACCGGTTCAAGCTGAAGAGCTTTGGCCTGGTCATCCCCCTCAAGCCATAGATGCGCCTTAGCTAACAGATCGGCCTTCAGATGTTTTGAATTGGGGCCATCGATCGTTCCAGACAGATTGACCAGCCCTTCCAGGCGATCCAGATCTGTGCCCTTGCCTGGATTAGTCAGGACATAGGCCTCGAGAGCCCGGCGCGATTGCGCCATAGCTCGCAACTGACCATCAAGCGAGCCGCCGAAGGTGTTGATGAACAGGGTTCCGAGGTCTTCAGCACGCCCGGGTGCCAGACCCGGATAGGTGTCGCTCCCTCTCAACTGACGGGCCAGCAGCGTCAGCCAGGTCACATCTAGGCCTTCGGCTTTGATTGAGCTGTACATCCGCCCACCCAGATGGCCACGGGCCTTCAGCCGGATGCTGCCCTGCAAGGGCGTGAGCGCTGCATCGGCCTGAAAACGTCCATCGCTCAGGGAACCCTCTACCTCGAGGCTCTGCATGGCAACCCCCTCCATCGAGGGTTCAAAGATTGCGGCAGACCCACGGATCGCGAGGGGGGCCATGGCAATACTCCCGGCACCCGTGAGCTGACCTGCCACCGCTTGGGTCTGGGTGACCGGCGGAAGGATGAAACGAAGACCATCGATGTTGAAGCCGGCTGCACGCCAGCTGTAGCGGCGTTGATCCCCAGCCGGAGCCAGTCCGTCCAAGCGCAACTGCCCCTCACCCCGGCGCAAGCGCACGGTCTTGGGCCAAGCATCGGCATCGAGTTCAGCCACGAGAGCGCCGGGCACTACGGGATGCTGGGCCGCCATCGCCAGGCGAGCACCACGACCGAGTTCGCCGTTGAGGCTGCCTTGCCAGCGTTCGCGAACCTGCAGTACCCCGACGCGGGGTTGATCGAGCATCAGGCTGATATCGGGCTGCAGCGCCGACAGCAAACCGTTCACGCGTCCCCGCGCCGCCACCTGCCCCCCCAACGGCGTACCGATCAAGGGGGTGAAGCGGCTCAGGTTGAGGAGTTTGAGTTCAAAGCCGCTCTGAAGTTCACCGGCTTGAAGCCGCCCCTGCGCCAACTGCAAAGGCAGGCGCGCTTCCGCCCGCAACACCGGACTGGTGAAGCGATCCAGCACTAGGGCCGAATCCTCCGTGGACCATCGGGTCTGGAACGACCATTGGTCCAGTAGAGGGTTGACCGCCTGGCCAAGCTTCAGGCTCAGCTCAGGTGAGGCCAACGCACCACTGACGTCGACGGCTCCAAGGATCGGAGCGGCTTGACCCAATCCGGCCTGCAAGGTCGGCACCGCAGACCAGAAGCGAGGCTCGATCTCCAACTCTGTACTGCGCAGATCCAGCTCGGATCCGATCGTTCCGACCAGCCCGAAGCTCAGTCCCGGAGCACTGAGGCGGAGGCTGTCCACGGCAACAGACGGTTGCTGCACTTGCAACCAGGGGGTGCGCCCCTGAGCCTCCAGCGTCAGGGCTGTGGTGAGACCCGTAGCCTCAGGCAACTTGATCTTTCCGTCGGCACTCCACTGGGGCTCTTCCCAGGGGCCCTGGATCCTGAGCTTCCACCGGTCCCTGCTTGCGGGGCTGAGATCTGTGCTGCGCACATCAGCGCGGAGATCAAAACTCTTGTTCAAGGCAACGGAGCCTGAGGCCCGAGCCTCAAAGACTGCGAAACGCAGTGTGGAGGGCTCCAGCGTCAGTTGATCGCCCTTGCAAGCGACGCTGAGCCGACGGCTGTTCAGCGAAGCAAGCTTGAGACGCTTGAGGCTGAGCCCACCTCGGCAGTACAAAGAACCATCGGCCCAGCCGAACTGAACGTCTCCCTCCAACGTCCCTGAAGCATCCAGATCCCGAGCAGGGGCGATGACGGCCCCCAACGGTTTCAGGTTGAGCCGATCCATCCGAGTTCGAAGCCTGAATCTCGGGCGATCCCAATGCCCTTCTCCGTCCAGCCGCAGCGCCCCTTCAGCGTCGACCCAGCGAAGTTCCGATGCCGTGCTGAAAAAGGCTTCTCCGAGCCGAACCGCGCCCCGGCTGCGAATTTCAAGGGTCTGCTGCTGTGGACCGAAACGAAGCCGCGCGGGATCTGCCAACCGGAACTGCACTCCAAGTCGCGGCAGGGCACCGTCACCGCTCAGCTCACCAAAGGTCCAGTAACGACCAGCCTCATTGGCCTGCAACTGGCCGCGCAGCTTGTGCACTGTGATCTGCAGAACCGGCTGCAGACGCCGAAGACTCGCCAGGGGAGCAAGACTGACCTCAAGCCCGGCCAGGCTCAGCTCAGAACGATCCGCCGACGACGGCAAGATTCGACTCGGCCCAATGGCGATCCCTAAGCCCCAGTGGCGAAGTCCCTCGTAAGGACCAATATCCACTTTGTGGCCCAGGGGACCCGAGAGCGTGCGCTCCAAACCGGGGCGCATACGGCTCAGGAAGCGTTCCGCAGCACGGTCAACGGCGACGAAGCCTGCTGCTCCAGCCCCTGTCAGAACGACACTTCCAGCGACCAACAAGGCCGTACGCCGCGTTTTCCCCATCAGACGCGGCGGTTACCCCGGAATCTCGCGCAATATAAGGAGACTGTTTTCAGTCCACCAGACCCAATGTCCTTCGATCAGCTGCTGCTTACTGCCGCTCCCTGGCTGGGTTGGTCTGGGCTTGGGCTCGGAGCACTGACAGCTGTTGCCTTCCTGACCAAATGGGGCATTCGGTTTCGGCTGGTCGGTGTGAGCAGCTTCACCCTGCTGCTGGCCGTGAGTTGCTGGGCGTTCGGCGTGAGCTACACACCACCAGTGGTGGTGGTGGGTGCGGTGCGTGCACCGATCGTGTTCGACAACGGCAACGACCTTGTGGTTGCGCAGGTTCCCGCCGACCTGGCCCCAACCACAGTTCGGGCGACTCTGGAGCAATTGGAGGGCAACCTGCGCGGCTCCGGTCGCTCCAGCAGCACCGTGCTGGTGCGGTTGCGTGGCATTCAGGCAGAGGGCGATGGGCTTGGACGCCCCGTCATCCTGGGCGAGGTGAACAAGACCTTGCGTTGATGCCGGACTTCAACGACGCGATTGAAAAGCTCCCCCAGTCGTTTCGAAGGGAAAAACAGGAACTGGATCGAGCCGGCATCAACCGCTGGTCCAGCATCCGTGGCTTAACAGATTTGCAGCTAAGCCAACTCGCCCGCAGTGGCCAGGCTTCGGCCCGAAACCTGAAACGGCTGAGGGGCATGGCCAACTTGGTCTGCAGTTTGGATTTGCCTCCCCAGGACGCCGCGCTGCTGATGCATGCGGGTATTGCCACGCCCGCTGCTCTGGCGGCATGCACCCCCGAACGTCTCGTGCGTCAGGCCGGGCGGCTGGAGCGCAGCCTTGGAACCAAACGGCCTGCCGTGGTGGATCTGCAAGTGGCCGGCGATTGGATCCGACGCGCCAGGCAACTGGCGAACTGACCCCAGCAGCCCTGCCTTGGCATCCAATCCTGCGTATGAACCGTGTATGAGCTTGAAACTCCTACGCTCAGTTCTGGTCGCACTGGCCCTACTGGGGTCACCTTTGCTCGTGATTGCCGCTGACTCCGACTTGCTCAACAGCGTCAAGCGCAATCCTGAAAAAGCTAAGACAATGTGCCGTAGGTTCCAGCAGATGAACTCCAACGGCCAGTCGCCGTTCTCCGAGGCGTTCATCAACCAGATCGCTGCCAATGAGAACCTTAGTTTTCAGGATGCGGAAATTCTCATGACTTACACCGTGGGGATGCATTGCGACGATGTCCGGTGAGACGAGCGGAATTGTTTGCCGCTCTGCGGCACTGACCCTGTCCGATGGCGTCGTGCTGCAGTCACGGCTGTGGCATCCGAATCGTGAAGGTCCCTGGCCTGCCCTGCTGATGCGGCAGCCCTACGGAAACCGCATAGCCTCAACCGTCACCTACGCCCACCCCAGCTGGTGGGCCTCTCATGGATTCCTGGTGGTCGTTCAAGACGTACGGGGCCAAGGGGAGTCGGAAGGCAGCTTCGGAGGGTTTGGTCAGGAAACAACCGACACCAGCGAAACTCACGCCTGGGTGCGCCAGCTGCAGGAATGCAATGGACGCTTGGGGGTCTACGGCTTTTCGTACCAGGGACTGACCCAGCTCACTGCCGCTGAGTCAGCCCCACCACCGGATTGCACCGCCCCGGCGATGACTGGGTTGGACGAACGTCGCCACTGGAGTTGTGAAGGCGGTGCCCACTGGTGGCACCTAGGCCTTGGCTGGGGGCTCCAGCTCGCCGCCCTTCAGGCCCAGCGACGTGGAGATGAAACGGCTTGGCTGGAGATCCGCCGCAGCCTGGAGGAGAAGCGCTATCTGCGGGACGGGCTTTCACTGCTGCGACGCCATGACCCCGAAGGCATGGCCTTGCGCTGGTTGCAAAGCGACCCCAACAACGATCAGCAGTGGATGGTTCATCGCCCACCGGAGAGCTGGCTTCAACGGCCAATGCTTTTGATCGGTGGATGGTGGGATCCGCATTTGGTGGGCCTTTTGGACCTCTGGCATCGCAGCAAGGTCGCCGGCGGTCAGCCATCTCTTCACATTGGGCCGGCCTCTCACCTGGAGTGGTGGCCGGAAACCCAACACCTGATGCTGCAGTTTTTCCAACAGCATCTGCAGAACCGCCTCCCGCAGGAGCCGAAGCCCAGCCACCAGCTCTGGAACATCACACAGCACCAGTGGGACGCGATCCCCGCAGCTGGCACCAGCGGGCCGGCGTCATGGGTACTGAGCAGCCATGGACTGGCCTGCATCGATCCAAGCGACGGTGCCCTCGTGGCGTATGGGAAAGGAGAGGGAAGCGTGGTCATCGTGCATGACCCCTGGCGACCGGTCCCGGCCATCGGTGGACACCTTGGGATAACCCCTGGCCCCGCGGACCGCATGACCGTCGATCAACGCAGCGACGTCACGACATTCACCTCTGCACCCCTGGTTGATGAGCTTCTGCTGTCGGGTCAACCGTTGCTGCTGCTGACCGCCGAGGCGGACCAGCCCGGATTTGATCTCTGTATCAGCCTGTCGCGCCTGCCTGCAGAAGCCAACCGCGTTGAACAACTGAGCACGGGAATCGTCCGGGTTCGAGGAGAGGAGGCGTTGCAGCCGGCCAGGCGCAGCGTGACCCTCCAGCCGCTGCACGCGACCCTGGCCAAAGGTGATCGACTGCGGATCTCCGTTGCCGCAGCAGCTTGGCCCGCTATTGGCGTCAACCCTGGCCACGACGCCGTGCCCTGCGGAGCACCAAGCCCAGAGCATCGTGTGGTGACGCTGACCCTGGAACTTGCTGACTCCACCCTGCAGCTGAACCCCTTTGATTCCGGAAGACTGACGCTCGACTGATCGTTTGTGCTTTGAAGCTCTCCGCTGCCCTGCTGGCCATCGCTGTGTCAGCTCCCATGGGGTTGATCAGTCCCGCAGCAGCGGAGCAACTAACCAGAACCGAACTCAGTCCTGCCTAAGCAACAGCGGCGGCTGAACTGCTGCTGGAGGCGCTCAAAAACCGCCAAGGAGACGTGATGCATGACGCTCTCGCCGCACCGGTTCAGGCCAGTGTTGATGTGAAGAGCGTCCAGGCACGCCTGGACCAACGCGTGGCCATTGATGCAACCCGCGTCGTCAGTGCGATCCCTGGCTACAACATGACAACCGTTGATGCTGTGGTGACCACTGCATCCGGTGATGAAGGGATGCTGATGGTGCTGGATGAGGACGGCAAGCTGCTCGCCTGGAAGTGGGCCCACCAGACAAGCCGATCGAGACAACGGCCCTCGACTTCACCCTCGACCTAGCGGCAGGACGCTGGGTAGCAGCGCGATCCAAGATCTCCCTGCAGCTACAGGAAGAGTTGGCCCCGGCGCCCTGGCACGCAAATCGACCAAGCTCAGCAAGGTGTCAGGCGGTTTCCGCAAGGTGAAAGAAGCCGTGATCGCCCATCAAGAAGGCGATCAGCAGCTCTTGCTGGTGGCAGTTGCCTTCGGCAAGGCCACAACCAACCTGTTTGTGATCTTTGACGAAAGCAGTCGGATCATCAACGTCGACATTTCCCGAGACTTCGTCTGATCATCAAAGGATCTGTTTCGTAAATCAGGCTTAACATCGCGGCCAATTCTCAGATCTCCCATGGGTGTCGCCGCAGTCCTCGACTGGATGGTGCAGGACGGCGAACGGTTGGCGACTTGTCGCCATGATCACCCGTTTGCAGTACTTGGTCCTCAACCCTCACACCAGGGTTGGACCGTGCGGATGTGGATGCCGGAAGCCCAAATGGTCACCCTTCTTCAGGGTGGCGAAGAGATCGCCATGACCACCCCGAACCACCCCTGGGTGTTCGAGGCACAGCTGAACAGAGATCCTGGCTGCACCTACAAGGTCAGGGTTGAGCGGGGGGGGATCGTGCACGAACAACACGACCCCTGGGCCTTCCGCGGGGAATGGATGGGTGAGATGGATCGCCACCTATTTGCCGAAGGCAACCATCACCACATCTGGCAAAAGATGGGTGCCCACCTCACCGAGCGTGATGGATTCAAGGGTGTGATGTTCTGCCTTTGGGCTCCCAACGCTCTCACCGTCTCCGTTATTGGAGATCTGAATTCGTGGGACGGACGTCACCACCCCATGCAGAAGCGTCTTGGGGGCATCTGGGAACTGTTCATTCCCGGACTCGAGGAGGGACATCTCTATAAATACGAAATCCGTACCCAGGACGGCCACTGTTACCAAAAGGCTGATCCTTACGGTTTCCAGCACGAGGTTCGCCCGGACAACAGCTCCGTAGTGGCTTGCCTGGGCGGATTCCAATGGTCCGATCAGGGCTGGATGCAGAAGCGCGACAGCAGCAACGCACTCGATCAACCGATCTCGGTGTATGAAATGCACCTAGGCAGCTGGATCCACGCCTCAGCCGAAGAGCCCTGGATTCAACCCGACGGAACCCCACGCCCGCCTGTCCCTGCAGCGGAGATGAAGCCAGGCGCTCGGCTGCTCACCTACGCCGAACTCGCCGATCGCCTGATTCCTTATGTGAAGGAAAGGGGATTTAGCCACATCGAGGTGATGCCGATCACCGAACACCCCTTCGATGGCTCCTGGGGCTATCAGGTTACGGGTTGGTATGCCCCCACCAGCCGCTACGGAACGCCCGATGAATTCCGGGCCTTCGTGGATCGCTGCCACGCCGAAGGCATCGGCGTGATCATCGACTGGGTTCCGGGCCATTTTCCTAAAGATGCCCATGGCTTGGCCTTCTTTGATGGCGCACACCTTTACGAACACAGTGATCCCCGAATCGGGGAACACAAGGAATGGGGAACGCTGATCTTCAATTACAGCCGCAACGAGGTTCGTAACTTCCTTGTTGCCAATCTGATCTTCTGGTTCGAGCAGTTCCACATCGATGGCATCCGAGTAGATGCCGTCGCCTCGATGCTTTACCGCGACTACCTGCGTCCCGATGGGGAATGGATCCCCAACGAGAACGGTGGCCGAGAGAACACGGAAGCTGTGCGCTTCCTGCAACAGGCCAACCACGTGCTGTTCCAGCACTTCCCAGGAGCCCTCTCGATCGCGGAGGAATCAACAACCTGGCCAATGGTGACGCAGCCCACTGACAGCGGCGGCCTCGGATTCAACCTCAAATGGAACATGGGTTGGATGCACGACATGCTCGATTACTTCGAGCTGGACCCGTGGTTCCGTCAGTTCCACCAGAACAACATCACCTTCTCTATTTGGTACACCTACACCGAGAACTTCATGCTGGCCCTGAGCCACGATGAAGTGGTGCACGGCAAAAGCCATCTCCTGCACAAGATGCCCGGAGATGACTGGCAGAAGTACGCCAACACCCGGGCGTTGCTCTCATACATGTGGACGCACCCCGGCAAGAAGACGATCTTCATGGGGATGGAATTCGGCCAGCGCGCTGAATGGAATGTTTGGGGGGATTTGCAGTGGGATCTGCTCAACTACGAGCCCCACAAGGGCATCCAGCGGTTGGTGGATGACCTCAACGTTCTTTACAAGGCAGAACCGGCCCTCTGGCGGGACGACTTTGTCCAGTTCGGCTTCCAGTGGATCGATTGCAACGACAACCGCCACTCCGTGATCAGCTTCATGCGTCGGGAGAGTGCCAGCGGCACCTGGCTGGTGGTTGTGGCGAACTTCACGCCCCAAAGCCACTCCCACTACCGCGTGGGCGTTCCTCTATCCGGCTTCTACGAGGAAATCTTCAACTCCGATGCAGCCAAGTACGGCGGAAGCAACCTCGGCAACATGGGCGGCAAACCAACAGACGAGTGGGGCATCCACGGCTACGAGAACTCCCTGGACCTCTGCCTGCCGCCGCTGAGCCTGATGGTGTTCAAGCACGACCCGAAACGCAGCCTTAGCAGCAGCGAGACGGACAACATCGTGTGACGAACGTGATGACAAAGAGGGGGTAAAGCTCTAGCCAAGGCCTCGATTCGGGTAGGTTTCCGGCTGACCTGACCGGGCTTGATGAGCGACTCTTTACCCCTGCTCCTGCGTGCTGCGCGCGGTGAATCGGTGGAGCGTCCTCCGGTGTGGATGATGCGCCAGGCCGGTCGCTACATGAAGATCTACCGGGACCTGCGGGACAAATACCCCAGCTTCCGCGAGCGTTCTGAAAACCCTGATCTCTCCTATGAGATCTCCATGCAGCCGTTCAACGCCTTCAAGCCCGATGGCGTGATCCTGTTCTCCGACATCCTCACGCCCCTGCCGGGTATGGGAATCGATTTCGACATCATCGAGAGCAAAGGCCCCCAGATCGGTGATCCAATCCGGAGCATGGCCCAGGTGGATGCTCTGCGCCCGCTGAACCCCGCCGAGTCGATGCCCTTTGTGGGCGAGGTGCTGGGTCGCCTCCGCCAAAGCGTTGGCAACGAAGCAGCTGTCCTCGGATTCGTTGGTGCCCCCTGGACCTTGGCTGCCTACGTGGTGGAGGGCAAGAGCAGCAAGAACTACGCGGTGATCAAGGCCATGGCCTTCCGCGAACCCGAGATCCTGCACAAGTTGCTCGACCACTTCGCAGAGTCGATCGCTAATTACCTGCGTTATCAGATTGATTCCGGCGCCCAAGTGGTGCAAATGTTTGATTCGTGGGCTGGTCAACTGAGCCCGGCGGACTACGACACCTTTGCTGCGCCCTATCAGAGAAAGGTGGTGGATCTGGTCAAGCAGACGCACCCCGACACCCCCTTCATCCTCTACATCTCAGGCAGTGCCGGCGTGATCGAGCGGATGGCCAACACTGGTGTTGACATCATTTCTCTGGATTGGACCGTGGACATGGCCGAAGCCCTGGCACGTCTGCCAGAGCACATCGGTGTTCAGGGCAATGTCGATCCCGGCCTGCTGTTCGGCACCCCAGAGGCGATTGAGGCTCGCATTGATGACTGCGTGCGCAAGGCCCGCGGCCGGAAGCACATCCTCAACCTCGGCCATGGAATCCTGCCGGGTACTCCAGAAGAGAACGGTGAAGCCTTCTTCCGGTCCGGCAAGAGCGTGATGGACCGTCTCGGGGCCGCCGTTTGACCCGCATCCTTGTGACCGGCGCCAGCGGATGCGTCGGTCAGTATGTCTCCCGCTGGCTGCTGGACCACTCCGATGCGGAGCTGCTGCTCTGGCTGAGAGACCCCGCCAAACTCACCGCTGTTCCAGCAGACCATCCCCGTATCCGCCTCTTGGTGGGAGACCTGCGGGACACCGACCGTTTTGCCCACGAGCTGGCATCGGTGAACCGGGTAATTCACACCGCCACGGCCTGGGGTGACCCCGAGCGGGCCGAACAGGTGAATGTGGTGGCGGTGAAAAAGATGCTGGCTCTTCTGGATCCCAGCAAGCTGGAGCAGATCATTTATTTCTCAACAGCCAGCGTGCTTGATCGGCACCTGCGCCCCCTGCCTGAAGCTCTTGCCTACGGCACGGAATACATCCAAACCAAGGCTCGCTGCCTCAGGGATCTTGAGCGGCACCCCCTGGCCAGCAAAGTCGTCGCGGTGTTTCCCACCTTGGTGTTCGGCGGACGGGTTGACGGCACCAGCCCCTTCCCCACCAGTTACCTCACAGAGGGCTTGGCTGAAGCCAGCCGTTGGCTCTGGCTGGCCCGTTGGCTTCGGGTGGATGCGAGCTTCCACTTCATCCATGCCGAAGACATCGCCCGCATCTGTGGTTTGTTTGCCACACGCCCCCATGAACCGAACCGTGAACCCGGGCAAGGCGCCCTGCGCCGAGTGGTGATGGGGCAACCAGCGATCTCGGTGATCGACACCGTGAAAACTCTCTGCCGCTGGCGCGGTGTGGCCCGAACCCCCGGCATTCCGCTCTGGCCATGGCTGATCGAGACCCTGATCCGGGTTCTGCCGATCGAAGTGAATGACTGGGACCGGTTCAGCATTCGACAACGCCACTTCATTCACGACCCGGTGACGCAGCCGGAACGTTTTGGTGGCTGCAGCCATGCCCCTGACTTGGCAACAGTTCTTAGCGATTCCGGCCTACCCAATCGCGGAACCCCCAGACCCGCGCGTAAGGTCATTGCATCGACCTAGCACTTTCATGCGCTCCGTCATCCGCACCATTGCAGCTGCATGCTGCGCGTTCCTGATGCTGATCGGCCTCAACGTCGGCAGTGCTCAAGCCGCCACCGTTGAAGTGAAACTCGGCATCGACGGCGGCATGCTCGCCTTTGAGCCCGCCACCGTGAACATCAATGCCGGCGACACCGTCAAGTTCGTCAACAACAAACTGGCTCCTCACAACGCGGTTTTCGAGGGCCACGACGAGTACAGCCACTCTGATCTTGCCTTCAACCCTGGCGAAGCTTGGGAAGAAACCTTCGCAACCGCTGGCACCTACGACTTCTATTGCGAGCCCCACCGCGGTGCTGGCATGGTTGGCAAGGTGATCGTTGAGTGATCCAGGGATTTCTCAGGAAACTACGGGAAATCTCGTATTGACTCATATCCCTGAGCTGTGTATCAACCACAGCTCAGGGTTTTTTTTTGTTGGCAACGATGGATACCTTGGGGCATTGAAGGGGTGGAAATGGCACGCGTATCAGGCCTGATCCTGACGTTGCTGTTGATCGTTGGAGCGACAGGTCTGCTGTCGGCGCCGGCGATGGCGATTGACACGATTAAAAGCTCCGCCTTGGAGCGAGGCGAGCACATTTTCTACAGCAACTGTGCGGCTTGTCACATGGGTGGCGGCAATGTGATCCGCGCTAACCGAACGCTGAAAATCAGCGACTTGAACGCCCATGTGGAGGCCTACTCCAGTTCCCCGCTGGAGGCCCTGGAGCATGAGATCGAGGATGGGCTAAACGCAATGCCCAGCTATGCCGACAAACTGAGTGAAGAGGAAATTGTTGCGGTGGCCACCTATGTCGAGCAACGGGCCGAATTGGGCTGGTCCAGGCGATGAGTCGCGAAGCTCTTCGAGACTTTCTGCGGGCTTTGGAGCATCACCAGGGCTTGCGGCGCGATGCGGCTCAATGCAGTGATGACGATCAACTTTTAGCCCTGGCACGCCGCCACGGGTTCAATGTGATCCAGCGGGATCTCTGCGATGACGCCCGGGAATCAGCCATCACCCGCTGGTTCGAGACCAGCTGGATCCAGCGCTCTTTCCAACCAATACCCTCTCAATCACCACCTTCTCAATCACCAGAGTCCTGATGGCCGTTGTCACCCTGCTCAGTGATTTCATCGACGGCACCAGCATGGCCCTAGCCGAAGACACTGATGCCGCCGATCTGAACGCCTTCATGACCGCCAATCAAGGCCGGCTTTGGGCGAGCGTGCAACAGCGCCGGCAGCAGCGACGTCAAACGATCGAACGGCGCGGACCGGGAACGGTTTACTTTGCCGCGGATGCTCCAGGGGCTGCGGCCGTGGAGCGTTATCTCAGCAGTGACACAGGCTCAGCCGAGGAAGCTGCCGCGATGCAAGCCATGCAGACCGCTGGGGTGGAGATCGCCCCCCATGTGGGGACAGACCGTGAACGCGATGCCCTGCTCAACGGCCAGTTGAGAGGCCTGACGGCCCAGGCCAAGGCCGAGGGTTTTGGTTGAACCCATGGGCGATGCAGCGATGACACTTCCTGAAAACCCGCTTGGCCTCCATCGTTTTGACGAACTGGTCGAGTGGACCGTGTCCTACCTCCACTTCAAACATGCCCTGGGGGTGATTGCCTTCACCCCAGAGACCGCCACGCCCTATCTCAATCGCTTCAGCGAGTTCAGCAGCCGCTACGCGACTGAGATGAAAAAACAAGACATCCTTGAGGCCCGCCTTCCCAAGGAGATGCGGGAGAGCATCGAAGCCGAAAACTCTCACCGTGCTCTTCTGCGTGAACTGCTCAACGGCTGATTAAGCCGCGGACTGGGCCTGCTTGGCCGCCTGCAACACAGCCAGATAGAGCTCCTCGTCGATTTCCCGGATGTCGTACTCCGAGGGTTTCACCCCGTGGTGGTGCTCATGCACCACCATCCAACAGCTGCGCTCAAGCTCACCGCCAGCCGTTGTTGCAAGCGCCAAGCCCTGCTGCACGAGGGAGTCCACCAGCGGCTGATCAGACATTGGGAACAAAAGGTTCGGTGAACTCTAAAAAGAAGCCCCGGTTTGCCGCCCCCTGGCGTGAGGACCGATCCATAGGCTTCGGTTTGCCTCCACTGAAGACGGAACAACACCCATACGGTGAACGGAGTTTGAAACGCATCCGAGATGCAACCCACGGCGGAACAGTTCACTGAACAAGCCTGGGCCGCCATCGTCGCCGCCCAGCAACTGGCGCAGAGCGCCAAGCATCAGCAACTTGAAACGGAGCATCTGCTGCTTGCGCTGTTGCAGCAGAACGGGCTAGCTGGACGAACTCTCAGCAAAGCAGGGGTCGACGTTGGCACGTTCCAGGCAGCAGTCGACAGCCATCTAAGGCAACAGCCCAGTCTTGGCTCTCCACCGGAATCGGTTTTTCTGGGGCGATCGCTCAACAGCTGCCTGGATCGAGCGGAAACAGCCCGCGATGAATTCAGTGACAGCTACATCGCCATCGAACATCTGTTGCTGGCCTTGGCGGACGATGACCGCTGCGGCAGGCAACTGCTCAGCCAAGCGGGCATTGACACCAGCAAACTCAAAGAAGCCATTACAGCTGTGCGAGGCAACCAGACGGTGACCGATCAGAACCCGGAAGGGACCTATGAATCGCTTGAGAAGTACGGAAGGGACCTGACGGCAGCAGCCCGTGACGGCAAGCTGGACCCGGTAATCGGTCGCGACGAAGAGATCCGGCGCACCATCCAAATCCTCAGCCGGCGCACCAAAAACAACCCCGTGCTGATCGGCGAACCAGGGGTCGGAAAGACCGCCATTGTTGAAGGGCTGGCGCAGCGAATCGTGAATGGCGATGTGCCCCAGGCCTTGCAGAACCGTCAGCTGATCGCCCTCGACATGGGTGCCCTGATCGCCGGTGCGAAGTACCGCGGTGAGTTCGAGGAGCGGCTCAAAGCTGTGCTCAAAGAGGTCACCGCCTCGGAAGGCCAGATCGTGCTGTTCATCGATGAAATCCACACGGTGGTGGGCGCTGGAGCCACCGGTGGAGCCATGGATGCCAGCAATCTGCTCAAGCCGATGCTGGCCCGAGGGGAACTGCGCTGCATTGGCGCCACCACCCTCGACGAGCACCGCCAGCACATCGAAAAAGACCCTGCTCTAGAGCGACGCTTCCAACAGGTGCTGGTGGATCAACCAACTGTGGAAGACACGATTTCAATCCTGCGGGGTCTGAAAGAGCGTTATGAGGTGCACCACGGCGTCCGCATCGCCGACAGTGCCCTGGTGGCGGCGGCTGTTTTGAGCAGCCGCTACATCGCCGACCGCTTTCTACCCGACAAGGCGATCGATCTGGTGGATGAATCAGCCGCTCGCCTGAAGATGGAGATCACCTCCAAACCGGAGGAGATCGATGAAATCGATCGCAAAATCCTGCAGCTGGAGATGGAGAAGCTCTCCCTCGGCCGTGAATCCGACAGTGCCAGCCAAGAAAGGCTGCAACGGATCGAACGGGAACTAGCGGACCTGGGCGAACAGCAAAGTTCCCTGAATGCCCAATGGCAGCAGGAGAAAAGCGCGATCGATGAGCTGTCATCGCTCAAAGAGGAGATCGAACGGGTGCAGCTGCAGGTGGAACAGGCCAAACGCAGCTACGACCTCAACAAAGCGGCGGAACTGGAATACGGCACCCTGGCCTCACTGCAGAAGCAGTTGCTCGAGCAGGAAGTCCAAATCGCCTCAGAGGAGCCTGGCGAGAAAGGCTTGCTACGGGAGGAGGTGAGTGAAGACGACATCGCCGAGGTGATCGCCAAGTGGACCGGAATCCCCGTAGCGCGGCTGGTGCAGAGCGAAATGGAGAAGCTGCTGCAGCTGGAGGATGACCTGCATCAGCGGGTGATCGGCCAGCACCAGGCCGTCACCGCCGTCGCGGATGCAATTCAACGCTCCAGGGCTGGCCTGAGCGATCCGAACCGCCCCATCGCCAGCTTCCTGTTTCTAGGCCCCACCGGTGTCGGCAAGACGGAACTCTCCAAAGCGCTCGCCAACCGGCTGTTCGACAGCGATGACGCCATGGTGCGCATCGACATGTCGGAGTACATGGAGAAGCACACCGTGAGCCGTTTGATCGGTGCGCCTCCCGGCTACGTGGGATATGAGGCCGGTGGCCAGCTCACCGAAGCGGTACGTCGTCGACCCTACGCCGTGATCCTGTTCGACGAGGTGGAGAAAGCCCACCCGGATGTCTTCAACGTGATGCTGCAGATCCTCGATGACGGTCGCGTCACAGATGGGCAGGGCCGCACCGTGGACTTCACCAACACCGTGCTGATTCTCACCAGCAACATCGGCAGCCAGTCGATCCTGGAGCTGGCCGGCGATCCAGAGCAGCACGGAGCTATGGAAAGCCGGGTAAGTGAAGCGCTCCGGGCTCATTTCCGGCCGGAATTCCTCAATCGCCTCGACGATCAGATCATCTTCCACAGCCTCAGGCGGGAGGAGCTGCGCCAGATCGTCACCCTCCAGGTGGATCTTCTGCGCCAACGGCTGACCGAGCGCAAGCTGGAGCTCAGCCTGAGTGATGGGGCCGCCGACTGGCTCGCCAATGCCGGATATGACCCCGTCTACGGGGCACGACCGCTCAAACGAGCTGTGCAACGCGAGTTGGAGACACCCATTGCCAAGGCGATCCTGGCGGGTCGTTACAGCGAGGGGCAGGCAATCAGCGTGGAGCTGGAATCGGACGCGTTAGCCCTGCGCTGAAAACCAAGGGGGAACCGCGCTGTACGTGGCCGCATTGGTGCTGTTCTCCCGCGCCTCCACGGCATAGCAACAGGTGCGAGCACCATCCCGCTCGTGCATCAGCTCGTTGGCCCAGTTCCAGATCAAAGCCGCCGTCGCCTCCATGCCCACGTTTTCCATCACACGGAGATCAATGGCCTCGAGATCGTGCAGCCGCTGCCATTCCGCCAGCAGGGGATCGTCGGCATTGACCAGAAAGGTGTGGTCGAACTGCTGCCGCAAGCGTTGTTCAAAGGGGCGAAGGCTGGAGAAATCAACAACAAAACCGCAGGCATCCAGCTCCATTGCGGCGAACCAGAGGTTGAAACTGCGGCTATACCCATGCACGAAGCGGCAATGGCCTTGGTGGCGCCACTGCCGGTGACAGCAGGGATAGCCGCTGAAAGCTTTGGTGCAGCTGTAGGGGGTCGGAGAAACGAGCAAGGGGTGAAAACGCGGAATGGAGCACGCTGCGGGAAGATTCAGGCGTTGCCCGAATGTCCGAGGCCTGATGCAGCCCCTCAGCCCCGCCTTCATTGACCAACTCCGTTTTAACGAAGCGGGGCTGATTCCAGCTGTGGCCCAGGACTGGCTTGACGGGGCTGTGCTGATGGTGGCCTGGATGAACCGGGACGCGATTGAAGCAACCCTGCAAAGCGGTGAGGTGCATTACTGGAGCCGCTCACGCCAGGAGCTTTGGCACAAGGGGGGCACCAGCGGTCACATCCAGAAGATGCGGGAGATCCGCTACGACTGTGATGCCGACGTGCTGCTGGTGACCGTGGAGCAGGCTGGGGATGTGGCCTGCCACACCGGTTCCCGCAGCTGTTTTTACGAAAACAGCGATGCCCGATCTGCAGGTGGGGCAGAGGCACTAGCGCCGCCAACGGATGCCTGCACCGAACTCTTCCGGGTGATTGAGGGCAGACGCGAGCAACCGGAGGAAGGCAGTTACACCAACAAGCTGCTGGCGGGGGGAGACAACAGCATCCTCAAGAAGATCGGAGAGGAGAGCGCTGAATTCGTGATGGCCTGCAAAGACGACAACGCCTTAGAAATCGCCGGCGAGGCTGCAGACATCGTCTTCCACTTGCAGGTGGCCTTGGCCCACCACGGCGTGAGCTGGCGGCAGGTGCAGGAAGTGCTGGCAGCGCGACGGGGTGCCCCGCGCCGGCACTAAGGCAGGCAGGGGCTATCGCTGCTGATCACCACTTCATCGCCAAGCTCCACGGTGTCCAACAACACCCCCATGGTGAGCCGACCGGTGTTGATGCAACCGCCCGTCACAGCCTTGCCGATCCTGGACTCGTCATTGGTGCCATGAATGGCGAAGCTGTACCAGCGGAAGACACCGTCGTAAGTGTTGAAGCGGAAGGGCTGATCTGTGGCCGGCACAGGAGCCAGGCTGATGTAACCGATGCCGTATTCACCGGTTTCTCCATCACCTTTGAAGTCGATGGAGTTCATGTTGGTGAAGAGGCTCTCGCGCAGCTCCTCCTCCGTTTTCCCAGATTGCCCCACCAGGGCGGGATCCATCTCGAAGCGGTCGTTGCTGAGGATGGCGTTGACCTGAAACGTTCCAAGCGGTGTAACCCCCTCTTCGAAGGTGGTGCTCTCACAACCGATGCCATGGCGACCATGGCCAACGGTGAAACTCAACGGTCCTTCAGCACGATCCAACACCCCTTCACTGGCTCCTGGATTGCTGCCGTCCAGCTGGATCCGAATCGGTTCCCGAACCTGAGGGTCCTGCTGGGGCAGGCTGTTGTTTGAACGACAACCCACCAGGCTCACCAGCAGGCTCGCCAGCGCCAGAAAACGAATCAGGTTCATGGATCGACCACAATTGCCGGCAGCATGCCCCGCCCAAATGGTGACGTCACTCAGGTGATTCGGATTCGGCCGGTTGGTTAGCCCCACGAAACGTCGAACCGAAACGGGTGGTCTGCTCTATCACCCAGGCCAGCGTGAGGCGATCCCGCTCCGATGGCACCAACACCGGACGTTCGCCTTGGCTGATCGCCAGGACGTCAGTGGGCTCAGAACTGTGGCCCCAGAGGCCGAAGGCATGGCCCAGTTCGTGCAGGGCCGTGGCCTGCAGTGCATCAGCCCGAAGCCCGGGTGACACCATCACCTTCACCCGGGGCTCAAGCCTTCGGCGGCCTTGGCGCTGCACGTCCACAACCTGAAGTTGTGCGCGTCCGTTGCTGGCACGCCACACGCCAGCGACCTGCCGTCGAGCCGGAAGCTGACGATGAATCAAAATGTTCGCCTGTTCCGGCCTGTCCACCAAGGTGAGCGCAACCAATGCACCCCAGGTGGTCAGCGCCGAGGACACCTGATCAAGCCAGCGTTGGTCCCACCGGTTGGCCGGCGTGGCGTCGGCGGGCTGAACCCAAACGCACCAATGCTTCAACACCGGCTGTCCAAAGGAGGTGGTGGCGATGGAGGAGGCATACCCCGGCCTATGGCCTGGAGCCTGGCGTTCCAAAGCCACCCGCAGCATTCGAACCTGCTGTTGTGGAGGACAGAGCTCGGGCTGCATCATGCGGCGGGGAGACCCACACCGCGGGCCATGAGGGTGGCCATCAACGGGATGCTGGCGAAGCCCACCAATTCAACGTTGATGATCCAAGCTAGACGGGTCGCGAGGGCTTCGCTCACCTTCGGAAGTTCACCCTTGCGCAGCGGAATCGCCCAGAGGATGTAGGTGATCGTGGGATAAAGCGACAACCCCCCTACCGACAAGTACAAACCAACCTTCCACCAGAACAAGGGATTCTCGGTATAAAACTCAGCTCCCTGGCCGAAGTGGATCACCCGCAGGATTCCACTCACGAGAAGAGCCAGGGCAGCGATGCCGTAAACGATGTCGGTGATCACCATCGCCGTGGCTTCCTGGCGATTCGGATCAGCTTTGATCAGCTTCCGCTCCAGCACCAAGGCGCCAAAGCAGAGCATGAAACTGAGGTAGTGAACGTAGGCAACGCCAGCGTTTTTGGCGATGTCGGACGTGAGAGCGACGGCCAGGGGCATGGTCGTTGTAGAGGAAGGTGCGGCGACCTTAGCCACCCAGTTGAATTAACAATGAAAGATTCACTTCACCAATAAGAAGAAAGAGTGAAATAGCGCACAAAGTATTAATTCGGGAGTCTTTATTATGACCGTCAGAAAAATACACTTTCGTTCTAGGTTCAATTCAGCCGTATCGCCATTATGACGAGTTCTCTGAGTGCTTTCCTCGGCGAAATCGGTCGCCATCAACTGCTCACTCCAGAGCAGGAACTCATGATGGGGAGAAAGGTTCAGGCGATGGTCGCCATCACAGAACGCTGTCATCTGGCTGGCGGAACTGGCCCAGCATGTGCGTACAGCGATGAAGAAAAAGGTGTGATTCGCCGTGGCGAACGTGCCAAGAATCAGATGATTACGTCCAACCTTCGCCTTGTTGTCAATCTGGCCAAGCGTTATCAGGGCAAGGGCCTGGATCTGCTCGATCTGATTCAAGAAGGAACCCTTGGCCTGACCCGTGCCGTCGAGAAATACGACCCCACCCGCGGCCATCGTTTCTCCACCTATGCCTACTGGTGGATTCGGCAGGGCCTGAACCGAGCGCTCTCCACCCAAAGCCGCACGATTCGCATTCCTGTGAATGTGAACGAAAAGCTCACCAAATTGCGGGCCGCCAAGGCACGCCTGATGCAGCGAAACGGCCTTAGCCCCAGCGGCGAGCAACTGGCGGAGTTCATGGAGATCCCCATCGCTGAGGTGGAAGATCTGCTGGCCTGTGAATTGCGTAGCGTCACCGTGAGCCTGCAGGGAGTTGTGAAATCGAAATCAGATCCCTCCGAGCTGGTGGATGTGCTGCCAAGCGAGGAGCTACCGCCGATGGAACGGGCCGAGATCGATGAACGCACCGCATCGGTCTGGTCCTTGCTGGCAAAAGCCAATCTCACCCCGAAAGAACACACCGTTGTGACCCTGCGCTTTGGGCTGGATGGCACCAACGAATGGCGCACCCTCGCTGAAGTGGCTCGCCATATGCACTGTTCACGGGAGTACTGCCGTCAGGTGGTGCAGCGGGCCCTGCGCAAACTGCGCAAGACGGGACTTCAGAGCGGACTCGTGGAATCCACACCCTGAACATCGGCCGGCCCCGCTGGCGTCTTGCTGAGGGACTGGGGAGAGTGGGTCCAACCGGTTCCCTTTGCATGACTAACCATGCTGCGCGTACCACCGTTGAAGCCGACGTGCTTGAACGGGAGGTGATCGACGAAAGCCTGCTGCGGCGCCTGTTGCAGCGAGCCGGCAGAGGTCTTGCCGCCCCAGCCCTGGAAGCCCTGGAGTTGATGCTTGCCCCAGAGACCCCCTCAGCTGCGCGGCTGACGATGCTCGCGGCCCTGAGCTATCTCCTGATGCCAGCCGACCTGATTCCAGACCTGCTGCCGGTGGCCGGTTTCAGTGATGATCTGGTGGCGCTTACGGCCATGGTGGGTTTGTGGAGCAATCACGTCACTCCAGCAATCCGGATGCGGGCTCGCCGCAAACTGGATCGCTGGTTTCCGCTTGTGCACTGAATAGCTGATCAATGTCTGGCTGGACCCCTGAATTTGAAGCGGATCTCACTCTGCTGCTGAAGGACTGGTTGAAGCAGCAAGGGCGCACACAGGCCGACCTGCGTCGAAACTTGCGCGCTGTCTCGACCCGAATGCCCGCCCTGCTTGAAGTGCTGGAGCGTGAACACAAACTGCATGGACTCGCTGGACTGGCGGATCGTCTTTGCAGCGTTGAAGCCGAATGGCATGGTCAGCCTTCAAGCGAGAGTGCCGGTGTTGCAACAGCCGAGGACGATCCGTTCGGCCAACTTGATCTTCTTTTGCAGGAAATTCGAGACGACTGCACCGATTAGGGGCCGACACGGGCAAAGTAGTGACTCAGACATCGCCGCGATGACGCCCACTCAACTCCTCAGCGCCTCTTGTCTGTTGATGATGTCGGTGTTCATCGTTTCCTCGGCCTTTGCGCAAACCGAGTGGGGGCTGCGGGGACCGGGAATTGCCGCAGGTAGAGACAGCAAAATTGAAGCCCATTGAGTCACGGCAGAAGACGGCTCTGTCACCTGAGACACCAAGGTGGTCAACCCGGCCAGCGACAGCAAAGCTCGCCATTACTACAACTCCTTTAACGATTGAACCCCGTGAGCGAACCCACTCGTTCCAAGAGAAGCTTCCTCGGTTTCGTTGATGCTGGTGAGCGTGAAGTCGCTCGACTTCTCACCCTGATCACGGCTGTGGTGATTAGCGCCGCCATCATCAAGCTGATGATTTCCTTGGGCTCCAAGTTGCTAGCTGGGTCAACTGCAACTTGGTTGGGCGATGACCTGATCAAGATCCTCGGCGATCTGCTCACCGTTTTGATAGCCCTGGAGGTGCTGCAGAACATCACCAGTTACCTAAGGCGCCACGTGGTGCAGATCGAACTGGTTCTGGTCACCGCGCTGACGGCAGTGGCTCGAAAGGTGATCGTGTTGCCATCAGGCGCTGAAAACAAACCCCAACTTCTGGTGGGCCTTGGCATCGCAGTCGTCTCACTTTCAGCCGCTTACTGGTTGGTGAAGCGTGCCAATGCCACTCCCTCCCGCAAGCGACTGGGACGGGGAGGATCAGCCACCAAGCTCGATTTCCCAGACTGAGGGTTGACCAGCCATGAGTTAGGCCGCCATTCCAGGTGGAAAGTCGGCCTAACTCGCTCGTTTGCGCATGGCAATCGACCTCAACTTCAGTGTCTAATGCCATTGGAAATCTTATCCAGCAATGGAACTGAGACAGGAAGGTCGCAGCGTCTGTCTCTAGGGACCCTGGGGCCATCGGGTCCAGGTGTAAAGCGGATCTCCTGCGGGGCATCTACGAACGATGCAGAGGGGAGTCGACTGGCTTGACGCTCTTCGTTGTCGCGCCAGACGAATCGCTTACTAGTGGGTGGAAACTGTTGGAGCAGGTGCCAGAAAGTCAGTCTGCTTATGGGGCTTGCTCAGGTGGAGTGTCGGCCGTCATGGGCTCCTCCGATCTTTATGCACTCACGCTCGTAAGCGATGAAGCCGGCGGCAATCAGCTGTCGTGCTCATTGCCTTTTGGGGCATGGCCAACCCATGGTGGGAGTGGTGTACCTCAGTGGGCAGAAGTGGCATCCCAGTGCAAGGCCAGCCAGAGGGTTCCAGGATCGGGATCTGTGCGCTCCACCTTGTGGCGTTGATGGGGCGCAATCAAAAGATGATCCCCAGGGCTGAGGTCCATAATCCGAGCGGGATTCTGCAGGGCAACACAGGCGCTTCCCCGCAACACAAGCACCCATTCGTGATCGGACTGGTCCATCCATTCGTGATGGGGTGACCGGTAGCCGTTGGATGCAATCAGCAGCAATCTCCACGTCTCGGCAGACGCCAACACTCGCGTTGATTCTTCACCGGGAGGAGGGCACGGGGTCGCCAGCAGGTTGACTTCTCCCCCTGGCGCGTGGTCACGCTCACCCCAGCGCCGACCGATGTCGAAGCCCCAGGATTGGGCCAACTGAACAACCTGGTTGTGATCAGCACAAGCCGCCAACTGTTCACGGCTGCTGGAGTCGTTCTGCACGCGCTCCGCAAGGACCTGAAGTTGAGAAATCTTATTGAGGAAACGGATCAGATCCTGCTCCGCCATGGGGACCACCACACAGCTTCAACAGTGATCCTGACAACAGACCAAATCAGAGATGGACGCAAAAGTCAGAATATCCTGACCTTCTGTTTCATGCGGTCTGCAACCAAGGCACTCACCATCGGAGATCTGGAAGCTGGATTCTCGACCTACTGCCAGGCCCTTCGTCGCCTTGTTGCCGATGGACGCGACCTCAACGCGATTCGCCGGACGGTCTGCTGGGATTACCTCAACAGGTTGCACACTTCGCTTCCGAAGGACTACCGCTCTCCCGACGAACTGATCCAGAGATACCAAAAGGAAGCATGACCTGCTGAAGCAGACTGATCAAAGCCACACCATCCCTGTGCTGACCCAAGTCCTGCGCTGCTGCATTGGTGCGTTTCTAGTTCTGCTGCTGAGCCTTGGATCAACCGGAGCATCGCTTGCAGCCGGGGCGGACACCAGCCCCGGCGCTCTGTTGTTCGAACAGCATTGCGCTGGATGCCACATCAACGGTGGCAACATCATTCGCCATGGGAAAAACCTGAAGCTGAAGACCCTCGAGCGTGATGAGATTGCGACGGTGACGGCTATCGCAGCCATCGCCCGGGAAGGGCGAGGCCAAATGAGCGGTTATGCCGACGTTCTTGGGACAAATGGGGATCAGCTCGTGGGCGAATGGGTGCTCATCCAGGCTCAGAACGCTTGGACCCAGGGATAAACCTCGAGCGCCGTCCAAATCCTCTGCTTCCAATAGATGTCGTCCTCAACAAGCTTGCGAACGGCGTAGATGTTGTCTGCTTCGAAGATTCCGAAAACGTGGGTGCTTCCTTCGGTGGGACCCAGTGTAACTAGCGTACCCTGATCTTTAAGAGCCTGAAGACGAGCGAGGTGCTCATCTCGATAAGGAGCACGCTTCACAAGAGCATCCGTGCAGTAAGTGCCCCACAAGACGAAATGTGCCATAGCGAAGGATGAAACAACGAAGAAGTTCTCAGTTAAAAATGATGGCATGTTGACTTGAACAAAGGCTATGTTGTGAAGGTTGATTGCTCTCGGAAGCGACGCTCACTGGGGGCGACCTTCTCAATAGAGTCAAAGACCTGGGTGAAGTCAGCAGGTTTAATCTTGTTCGCACCTGTGGCTATATCTCCAGCAAAAGGATGGTGCTGAACGTCTGAATATCACCACTTTTTACGAAGCACTGCTGGAGAGCAAAGGCATAAGTCTTGGTATAGGTGGTGTCGGCGGCGTGGTTAAACGCGGCCGCAAACTCAGCTATGTGGCCACTCTGCAAGACCAAGGGAATCTGCTCATCGGCAAGGCGTATACGGCGCTGCTCGACCTGAAGTCTGGAGATGAATTAAAACAAACTGGGTCGAAAACAAATCCGTCTGATATCTGAAGGTGCCACTGACGAAGACGAAGAGTGATTGAATCTTTGAAAGCAGTGCAATCCCTGCCAATGCCGGTTTTTCTTCATGGCTTGAGCGGGATGGCAGCCACTAGGGCTGATCGGCGGCGACACGCAACTCAGCGCAAAAACGACCAGCTTCCTGAGCAATCTCTCCTGGCGATGCTGCAGCCATCCTTTTCACAAGCGCACTGCCCACAATCGCTCCATCGGCACCCCAGCCCCGAACCTGACGCACCTGCTCCGCACCGGAGATCCCGAAACCAACAGCAACAGGAACCGGCGAGGTTTGTTTGAGTTGCTGGACCAAACCTTCAACCCTGCTTTCCATCTGAGCTCGCTCACCGGTGACACCGGTGACACTCACCAGATAAGTGAAACCTCGGCTGCATGTCGCAATCCGACCCATCCGATCTTGGGGAGTGGTAGGTGCAACCAAGAGCACCAAATCCAAGCCATGACGTTCTGCGATTGTCGACAACCGCTCCGCCTCTTCGAGGGGTAGATCAGGCACCACCAAACCCGCAGCTCCAGCCTCCGCTGCAGAACGGCAAAACGCCTCCATCCCCACATTGAGCAGTGGATTGGAATACGTAAAGAGGATCACGGGAATCTGGAGCTGCCCTTTCAACGACCGAAGCATGTTCAGAACACCCGTGGGGGTGGTTCCGGCAGCAAGTGCACGGGAAGCAGCAGCCTGAATGACCGGCCCGTCAGCGAGTGGGTCGCTGTAAGGCATTCCCAGTTCCACCATGTCAGCCCCTGCGCTTTGGAGACTGAGGAGCACATCAGCGGTGACTGCGAGATCCGGATCGCCGGCCATCAGGAATGGCATCAAGGCGAGGCGAACGTCCTGCTTCAGCTGCTCAAAGCGCTGGGCGATGGAAGAGGACTGCTGATTGGGCATCTCGGTCAACCGACCAGGAACAAACTTCGGAAGCCTATGAGTCCACGGGGGCCTCACCGTCCGTGGGAACGGAAGCATCCACTCCAATCTTGCGCAGCAGTTCCTGCTGTTCCTCCTCGGAGAGAGCGTCAAAACGGGCTTGAAGCACCTCAGCTTCTTCTTTGTCGTAAACCTCGCGGTAGCGACGCCGCTGGTTCATGTAGGTCATCTGGCCGGTGACCACACGAAACAGATAAGAACTTGTCCACATCACCACAATCACAACAAGCAGGGCCTCAGCAGCAATCCCTGCCGAAAACTCCTCAAAGCCTGCAGCCTGAAAGCAGACCTGCCCAAGCCCTCCAAGCAGGAGGACTGCAAATCCGATCAGAAGAACCTTGCCACGCGTCAACTCAGACGTCTCCTTGCCCGCTCAGCCGGAAATTGAGGAAGGGGGCAAACAGGATCATCCCCGGGAAAAAGAAGAAGACCATTCCATAAATCCCCAGACGCTCCAGCTTGCCCATGCGATGCCAACGCTGGTTCATCCACGCGTAGAGGGCGAGTGGAATCACAACGAGATACAGGCCGCCCAGAACGATGTAGGCCAATAGAACCAACAACGTGTCCTGTGGGACTTGAGAAAGCAGGGACGATAGGTCCATGGCTTGAGGACAATTGGAGGAAATCTAAGATGTACGGGTGGGGGCATGGCGGAATCGGTAGACGCACGCGACTTAAAATCGCTTGGGCCGAAAGGCCTGTGGGGGTTCAAGTCCCCCTGCCCCCACCATCCGCCATCAAGACGGCAGCAACTCAGCGAGCTTGGTGCGGAAATCTCCCTTGGGCATGCCGCCCTTCAGCTCTCCTTCGATCGAAAAATCTCCATCAGGATCGTTCACCAGCAGATAGGTGGGCCAGCCCATCCCCTCCTTGTTGGGGTATTGCTTGAGAAGGATCTTCCGGTATTTCCGATACATCTCCGTGTCCTGCAGCATCACGGAGATAAAGCTGCAGCCGAGTTCCTCGGCCACCTTGCCGTCGTAGTGACTCATGCGGTGACAGGTACCGCAATCTTCAGAGCTGAACTTGATTAGATGCATCGGCAACGGCCCAGGACAAGATCTCTCCAGCATGGAAAGGAACCAGTCCATTCACAAGTTCCGGCACAAGATGGTCACGACGTTGCAACGTGATCTGACGGCTGTTGACCGGAAGGTTGTAGAAGTCCGGCCCATTCAAACTGGTGAAGGCTTCGAGATTGGCCAGAGCGCCTTCCTCATCAAAAACCTGGGCATAGCTCTCCAGGGCGAAGGGTGCATTGAAAATGCCGGCGCATCCGCAGGAACTTTCCTTAAATGACCGGTCGTGCGGTGCCGTGTCTGTACCGAGAAAGAAGCGTGGGTCGCCGCTGGTGGCCGCCCGGCGCAGGGCCTGTCGGTGACACTCCCGCTTGGCCACGGGGAGGCAATAAAAATCACTCCGCAACCCGCCAGCAAACATCGCGTTTCTGTTGATGTGGAGATGGTGGGGGGTGATGGTGGCGGCGAGATGACTATCCGCTGAGCTGACGTACTGCACCGCTTGCTCGGTGGTGATGTGCTCGAACACAACCTTCAGCTCGGGATGGCGGTCCCGCAGCGGTGCCAGATGGCGTTCGATAAACACCGCCTCACGGTCGAAGATGTCGATCTCGCTATCCGTGACTTCACCATGGATCAGCAAGGGCATGCCGATCCGGGCCATCGTTTCGAGCACAGGATCGATCTGCAGCAGATCCGTCACCCCTGCTGCGGAATTGGTGGTGGCGTTGGCGGGATAAAGCTTGGCCGCGGCAAACACCCCCTCGCGAAACCCCGTCTCAAGCGCGGCAGGAGCAATCGAATCCGTGAGATACGCCGTCATCAGGGGCGTGAACTCCAGATCAGCGGGACTCGCCGCCTGAATGCGGTCGCGGTAAGCACGTGCAGCAGCCACCGTGGTCACCGGTGGACGCAGGTTGGGCATCACGATGGCCCGCTGAAAACGGCGGGCTGTATGGGCCACAACCTGGTTCAGCATCTCTCCATCGCGGAGATGAACGTGCCAATCATCTGGAGCGATGATCGAGATCTGATCAGACATTCAGCGGCAAACCTTTCACGGCAAGGCGCAAGGCATCAAGGCGATCACAACTGATGTGGCTTTGGGGGAGTCGTTCCAACAGCTTCAGCTTCTGAAGACGCTTCTCCGTGCTGCCCGTTGCACCCACCAAAAACACCTTACGTCCTTCTTCAATCGCTTCCTTGACGGCATTTTCGAGTGCGATTGCAGCGGTTACTCCAAGGTGTGACACCTCGGAGAGGTCGAAGACCACCGCCTGACAATTGCCGATGGCGTTGTGCTCGCGCGAGATGGCCTTGGCCACGCCGAAGATCATTGGACCGGCGAGCTGGAACAACAGAACCTTGCCGGAGGCCTGATCCAGCAAAACCTGCTCTTCATCGGTCAGCTCCACATCGTCATCGGCGGTGCTGATCGTTTTCACCTTTCTGGACTGCAATGCACTCATCCGATCAATGGTGAGCACGTTGGCCACGAAAACACCGATGCCCACTGCAGTGATGAGATCCACCAGCACCGTGAGCGCAATCACGCCATAGGTGATCACGGCCGCTTTCACCGAGAGATGGTGGGCCCGTTGGAGGAAATCCCAATCGATGATGTCGATGCCCACCTTCAGGGCGATGCCCGCCAGCACAGCGAGGGGAATCGTGGATGCGAGAGGGGCAGCGGCCAGGACGGCCACCATCAGAATCACTGCCCGGACAATGCCCGACAGGGCCGAACGTCCACCGGCCTGAATGTTGACCACGGTGCCCATGGTGGCTCCAGCTCCAGGCAGCCCTCCAAAGAGGCCTGAAGCGATGTTGGCCAGTCCCTGGCCAACCAATTCCTTGTTTGAGTTGTGCTCAGTGCGGGTGAGGCTGTCGGCCACAACAGACGTGAGCAGCGCATCGATGCAACCGAGCATGCCCAGCACAGCTGCATCCACGAACATCAAACGCAGCTGTCCACCCGAAAAGGTGGGCACATGCAAGCTGGGAAGCTCAGCGTTGAACGGCGGAATGGTCTTGAGGCCAGCGTCGTGGAACAAGGTCATCGACAGAACCGTTCCAAACACCAAAGCCAGCAGCTGCGGCGGACAGAAACGCTTCACGCTGGCTGGGGTGAACCAGAGGATCGCGACGGTGATCAAAGCCAGCGCAAGCTCCATCGGCTCAATACCAGCAATCAAGCCCGGCAGGTTGGACAGGGTTCCCATCACCCCGCCCGATACGGTCTGCCCCAGGAAGGCGGGCAGCTGGAGAATCACCAAGATCGCTCCAATCCCAGACATGAAGCCGGAGATCACCGTGTAGGGCATCTGGGTGACGTATCGACCCAGACGGAAGACACCGAACAGGATTTGGAACAGACCCGCGAGGATGACCACGGTGAAGGCCATGGCCATCGCCGTTTCCTTGTCCGGAGCGGTGGCGGTGAAGCTCAGGATCACCGAAGTGAACACCACCGTCATCGGACCGGTGGGTTCGGAAATCAAGGTGGGCGTTCCGCCGAAAACAGACGCCACCAAGCCGATGATCACGGCCCCCCAAAGCCCAGGGGCAGGGTCACCCGTTGCGGCAACCCCAAAGGCCAGGGCCATCGGCAGAGCAATCACCGCGGCGGTCACGCCACCAAAGGCGTCACCCCGCAGGTTGCTGGTGCTGATCCGGTTCAACAAGGTTTCTTATCTATTACCCAGGTGAGAGACCTTAGGTTGATTCTCCTCAAAGCAGAATCCCCAAACACCTGATCTAGCCCATGCCTGAATTTCTCCAGGCCTCGATCCAAGTGCTGCTGGGCATCGGACTGCTGTTCGGCGGAGGAGAGCTGTTCGTTCAGGGATCCGTGGCCATGGCAGTGATCTTCGGCATCCCCCAGCTCGTTATTGGCCTCACGGTGGTTTCCCTGGGCACCAGCGCACCGGAACTGTTCGTGAGTTTGAGTTCGGTGCTGCAGGGGGCTGACGCCCTCGCCGTGAGCAATGTGGTGGGCAGCAACATCTTCAACGTGATGGTGGTGCTGGGCAGCAGCGCTCTCGTGCTGCCTTTGCGCGTCGAAAGCCGTCTTGTGAGGCGCGATGTGCCTCTAATGATTGCAATCTCGGCGGCGGTCTGGGGCATGGCCTCCGCAGGACGGGTCACCTGGCAAGCGGGCCTCGCGTTGCTATTGGGGCTCGTGATCAACACCATCTGGGAGATCCGCACCGCCCGTGAACAACCGGACGACAGCGGCAGCGCTGAACCCGAAATCAGTCTTGAAGCAAGCAAAGGTGGATTGATCCCCGCCTCAGTGCGATTAATTGCCGGCATTACCGTTCTCGCGGTCGGATCACAGGTTCTGGTGAATGGCGCGGTCAGCGCCGCAACCCTTCTGGGGGTTAGTGAGGCAGTGATCGGTCTGACGATCGTTTCAGCCGGAACGTCGATGCCTGAATTGATTACGTCCCTGGTGGCAGCCCTGCGCGGACGCACCGATCTGGCCATCGGCAACGTGGTGGGCAGCTGCCTGTTGAACCTGATGCTGGTGCTGGGCGGCGGAGCTATAGCGGCAGCTGGCAACGGACTTGAAGTGAGCCCGGAACTGATTCAGGACGACCTGCCGGTAATGCTGCTCACCAGCCTGGCCTGCATGCCGATCTTTTGGACGAAAGGTCGCATCTCGCGCGTTGAAGGAGGGCTACTTCTCGGCCTCTATGTTCTGTATCTGATCGACAATGTTTTGCCCAGAACGGCTATGGCCAGCTGGGCCGATGAATTTCGACTTGTAGTGCTCTGCGTTGTAATCCCAATCGTGATGATCGTGATTTTCACTCAGGCTGTTTTTTATTGGCGGAACAACCAGAGCAGTCCAACCATTTGAAATCAATAGCTAGAAAGCAATTGCTTTTTGGCTATTAGCCGCCACATGGTCCAACTCATCTCTGGCAATTAATTCGATTACATCTCGAAGAGTTTTAGGCTCACGTTCATCACGGGCAGACCACATGTTTCCATCTTTTCTCCAATAGGCCGTTGCAATCGGCGTGACGGGCTGCTGCAACCACTCCTCTGGCTGCTCCGAAAGCATGCGCCGGTACGTCTTAACAGCTTCGGCCTCAACAGCTTCTCCAAGCAAAGCGGCCAACTCGTGATCCAACAAGGTAGTAAGAGCAAATATCCAATAAACAAGGACAGCTACATGCCTTGCCACAAAGCGATCTATCCATAAAGACAGCCCACCAAGATCACGAGAAAAAATGTCTTCATGCGTCTGCTCATTACTATCCTGACGACGTGCAAGTTCCAGAGTCTTACGAATAGCACCGCTCTGATCAAGGCCAATCGTTTCAAGGTAATGGCAAGCACTTTCCTCAGCCGTATAGGCCGTGCGAGCGATGATCTCTAAAGATGCTGCCCGACGAGCATCAGCTGCAGGCCAAAGAAGACTGAGCAACTGCTCGCCTGATTCAATCAAAAAATGAGCAAAATCAGCCTTATGACCTCGAGTCTGCATGAATGATTCCACGTCATATATATCGATCTAATCGTGGTCTAGATCGCCATATATGCATTGTCTTGCACCTTTCACAGTGTCGAAAGGATTGCCGGATCAGAGCATCGTTACGAACTCCTCTGAAACAGAAGGGTGCAGAGCCATGGTGCGATCGAAATCAGCCTTGGTGGCGCCCATCCCCACGGCAATCGCCGCCATCTGAATAATTTCCGCAGCGTGCTCGCCCACCATGTGGCAGCCCAACACCCGATCGGTGTACTTCTCCATCACCAGCTTGAGCAGACAACGGGGGCCGGAGGCGGGCAGAGCCCTGGCCATTGAACGGAAGCGGGCGCGGTGAATAACAACACCATCCGCACCATGACGTTCGATGGCCTGTTCTTCCGATAAACCAACGGTCGCCAGCTCTGGATCGCTGAACACGGCACTTGCCACCAGCTCGTGGTTCACCTGCCGCTGACGCGAACCAAAGACGCTGTCAGCGAAAGCACGACCTTCATCAATGGCCACAGGCGTGAGGTTGACCCGATCGGTGACATCGCCGACGGCATGGATGTGGGGCACCGATGTGCAGGAGTTGGCATCGACCCTGATGCGACCGTTGTCGACCGCAATACCGGCAGCGTCCAACCCCAGATCCGCAAGCCAGGGGCGACGGCCAGTGGCCATCAACACACCCCCACAATCCAAGGACTGACCATTCCCCAGCCGCGCCTTCAGCGCCCCGGGATTTCCCTCCACACCCACCAGCGTCTGCTCCAGCAGCACCTCGATGCCCTGCTCACGCATGCCATCCAGCACGGCATCTGCCAACTCGGCATCAAAGCCACGCAGCAACCGAGACCCACGCACCACCTGGGTGACCGCAACACCAAGGCCCCGCAGGATGCAGGCGAACTCGCAGGCAATAAAGCCTGCTCCCACCACCAGCACAGAGGATGGGACATCTTCCAGCAAAAACATGTCGTCACTCACCCAGGTGTTTTCAACCCCTGGAATCTCCGGCCGGACCGGACGGCCACCTACTGCCACAAGGAACCGCGGAGCTGAGAGCTCCTGTTGAACGGACCCGCCACGTTGTTCGCAAATGCCGATGCGATCAGGAGCCGTGAAGCGTCCCCAACCGGAGATCAACTGAACGCCTGCCTTGTCCAGGAATCCGAGATGGAGTTCATTAAGCCGATCCACCTCGGCGCGCACCCGACGCAAGAGATCAGGCACATCGGAACGCACCGACTGGATGTGCAGGCCATAGGCCGAGGCATCCGCCAATTGATGGCGGGCTTGAGCGCCGTACACCAAAAGCTTTTTGGGAACACAGCCGCGGATTACGCAGGTGCCGCCGACGCGATCTCCCTCAACGATCGCGACGCGGGCTCCATGACGGGCAGCGCGTTTTGCAGCGGCCAGCCCACCGGAGCCCGCTCCAACAACAATCAGATCCAGATCAGCGCCCATAACAAGAGGGTGCCCGAGACGACGGGCGTCATCGTAAAGATGGCGTTATGGTCCGGGGAAGAGGGCTGTAAATGCCCAAGACGAGTCGGTCGTACTTCAACCGCGTCCTTAAATCATGAACCGTTCTTCCAAGCGCCGCAGGCAGCCGCCTGAACCTGAGCTGCGCCTCAAAAGATCGCAACGCCGCGAGATCGTGATGATGATCACCAGCGACGACATGAAACTTCGGCTCAAACAGTTGGCTAATCAGGGCCGCCAGCAGGACTGTCTGGCTCTGATGCACGAACTGGGCGACTGGCAGTCCTATGGACGTGCAACGCTTGCGCCGATCCTGCATGCCCCTTTCATCGGAATCAGCTGAACCCCTGAGTTGGTCGGAACTGGCCAGCCTGGCGAAGCCGGAACCGAATCGGATTGAAGGGCCGACCAGTGCCCAGGCCACGTTGCGCCTGTTCGGACAGCCTGAATCCAACGTGGTGGTCACGTTGTACCGCGACCACCACGCCTGGTGCCCCTATTGCCAAAAAATCTGGCTTTGGCTGGAGTTCAAGCGAATCCCCTACCGGATCCGCAAAGTCACCATGCGGTGCTACGGCCCGAAGGAGCCGTGGTTCCTGGAGAGAGTTCCCTCGGGGATGTTGCCAGCCCTGGAGCTCAACGGGCGGTTGATCACCGAAAGCGACGAAATCCTGCTGGCCCTCGAACAGCAGTTCGGCCCCCTGGGAATGGCGATGACAGCACCGGAGGCTCTTGAGCTGCGCCGTCTTGAACGGCTTCTGTTTCAGGCCTGGTGCATCTGGCTGTGTTCGCCTCGGCTGAGTCCGAGGCAACAGGTTCTGGCCCGAGAGCAGTTTCGAGACATCGCCCAGCGCTTTGAACGGGAGCTGGACCAGGGGGAGGGACCGTGGCTGCGGGGACCGGAGCCGCAGACAGTGGATCTGATCTTTGTTCCATACGTGGAACGGATGAATGCCTCGCTGGCGTACTACAAGGGATACCGGCTGAGGGCTGAGCATCCAGCCATTGACCGCTGGTTTCGCGCTCTAGAACAACTGGAGACTTACCGCGGCACCCAAAGCGACTTCCACACCCATGCCCATGACCTGCCTCCCCAGATGGGGGGCTGCTGGTCGGACTATGGAGCAGACGCACACCGCCTGGCCGAACGGATCGACCGAGGTGATGGGCTTGGCGAGGACGAAGCCTGCTGGGATGTGGACCATCAAGCCAATCAGGCCGTCATCGCCCTGAGCCGGGTGCTGCGTCACCAACAACGGCTTCGGAACGTGAATCCTATGGGTGCTACAGCCTTTGAACAGCCCCTGCGCTGTGCCCTCACCCGGTTGATTCGCAACACGCCCTGCCCCCCGCCAGCGGGAAGTGCCGCCGGGCTCCGCTACCTGCGCGATCGTATTTCGGTTCCAAGGGACATGCCGCTCCCGGCAGCGCGTCTGCTGCGTCAGGCCCTCGAAGCCACCGCCCAGCTGGATGGGCCTGAACAAGCCAAACCTCTGCCGGTGAGGGATCGCTTTGATCAGGATCCCCGACCCTTCTTAATTGGGTCATAGTGCGGGAGCGCCAACGCTGAGTCGTGCCCCTGCGACTGCCCGCCTACCAACCGATCCCAGCCCCCGATCGGGGGGCCGATCTGATTGAAGTGTCAGCGGCGCAGCTGCAGCCGACCCAGTGGTGTGTGGGACTGGCGGAGATCTGGTCGCGCGAAAAAGATTTCGCCCAGGACAGCCGTCAGCAGCGTCTCGACTACCTACGCGCCAAACCGGTCCCTTTGATCCAGTCTGCCGATGGCGCCATGTGGATGCTGGACCGGCACCACCGGCTGCGGGGTCTGATCGGCATAGACCCGGGTGCCACCACCTGGGCCTACGTGGTGCAGGAGCTCCCAACCGCCGACCGAAGCGCTGTGCTGGCCTATCTGCACAACCAGGGCTGGCTCTACCTTTACGACGGGCGAGGCAACGGCCCCCGCCCGGTCGAGCAGCTGCCCAAAAGCCTGCTGGGGCTGGAAGACGATCCTTACCGGAGCCTCGTTTGGCAGTTGAAGCAGGAGGGCTGGATCAAGCCTCAGCCCCTCATCCCTTATCACGAGTTTCGTTGGGGTTCCTGGCTGCGCAGCCGCCCCCTGCCCCCCTTCAGCTCCAGGCGGCTGGACCCAGCGCTCGCAGCAGCACGCCAACTGGTGTGTTCTGCAGCTGCACAAGACATGCCGGGCTGGAAAGGCGATAAGAAAGCCTGCCGCTGATCAGCGCTTCTTGCGTGAATCAATCTGCAACAGATCCTTCACTTTCTGCACCTGACCGGCGAGCTGGGGATCGGATGCCAGTTTTTTCTCCACCTGCTCGATTGCATACATCACCGTGGTGTGGTCCTTTCCGCCGAAGTTGTCGCCGATCCTCGGCAGGCTGAGGTCGGTGCCCCGGCGCATGAGGTACATCCCCACCTGACGGGCCTGGCTCACGGCACGGCGTCGGGTGCTGCTGCACATCTCCTCAGCCGTGACATCAAACACTTCAGAAACCTTGTCGATCACCTGTTGCGGCGTAACCTCCACCCCCTGCCCCGTGGGGTCGAGCATCGGCGCCACCGATTCAACGGTCATCGGCAACCCCGTGATTGAGGCGAAGGCCACAGCCCGGGTCAGGGCTCCTTCCAACTCGCGGATGTTCGAGGTGAAGCGGCCGGCGATGTACTGGATCAGCTCACGGGGAAGCGACATACGCTCCTGCTCCGCTTTCTTCTGAAGGATCGCCATGCGTGTCTCCAGGTCAGGAGACTGAATGTCGGCGATCAGTCCCATCTGGAACCGGGAGATCAAACGCTGCTGCAACCGCGGAATCTGACTAGGGGGACGATCACTGGCTATGACTACCTGACGGCCTGCCTCGTGCAGGGCATTGAAGGTGTGAAAGAACTCCTCCTGGGTGTACTCCTTGCCTTCGATGAATTGAATGTCATCCACCAGGATCAGATCAGCGGCGCGATAGCGATCGCGGAAGGCCTGCATCCCGTCCTTGCGGATGGCCTGGATCAGATCATTGGTGAAGGTTTCGGTTGAAACGTAGGCCACCCGAGCCCCGGGATCAATTTCCAACCGGTAGTGGCCGATGGCTTGCATCAGGTGGGTTTTTCCTAGGCCCACACCGCCGCAGATGAACAGAGGGTTGAATTCCCGGCCCGGTGCTTCGGCCACAGCCAGAGCCGCCGCATGGGCCATCCGGCTGTTGGGGCCGACCACGAAACGGCCAAACACGTAGCGGGGATTGAGCCCGGGCAAGTAGCGCCGTGGGGAGCCGTTCCGGGGCGGACCCGACGCCGACTCGTGGGGTGCTAGCGGTGGAGTCGCATCAGCAGCGGCTGAGGCCTCATCGGTGGCGTCCGGCGGCGGTAAGGCGGTTTCTGCCAAAACCGTCACCTGAACGGGCTGACCGCTAATGCTGCTGGCCATCTCGGCGATCGTGGGCAGCAGCTGTTCACGCAGACGAACGCTGGCGAAGGGATTCGGGGCCAGAAGCTTCAGCTCGCCATTGGCAAAGCCGCTGCAACCCGTGGGGCGAATGAAGGTTTCGAAGGTGGGCTTGCTCAGCTTGGCCTGCAACCCATCCCGCACCTTGATCCAGAGCTCTTCGCCCGTCTGCGCCAAAACCGCCCACCGCCCGAGCGCTGAATCTACGCATGCCGATCCGCTCAGGCCGTCTTAAATGCATCAGCACACATCTCGTCGTGATGCCCAACGCCCAGCATTGGCTCGCCATCGCCCTGGCCGGGAGCGCACTCTCCGGTTGCAGCCTGGTGAGAGACCAGCTGGGCCTGACGCCAAAGCCACCGATGACAGTGCCGCCGGTGGTGCACGATCAGCCCCGGAGTGCTCCGCTGCAGCCGGGGGACAACGTGATCGTGAAGGCGGTGGATCGTGTCGGGCCTGCTGTGGTGCGCATCGATGTGGTGAAGGAGATCTCAAACCCTTTCGGAGGGATTTTCGGCAGGGGTCCCTCCAGCCAGCGCCAGCAGGGCCAGGGCTCCGGCTTGATCACCCGGTCCAGCGGGCTGATCTTCACCAATGAGCATGTGGTCCGTGGTGCAGATCAGGTGGCAGTGACCCTTCCGGACGGACGCAGTTTCAAGGGCAAGGTTCTCGGCACCGACCCCCTCACCGACGTGGCGGTGGTGAAAGTAGTAGCCGACAACCTGCCGGTGGCGGCCTTGGGCAACTCCGACCAACTCAAGCCGGGGGAATGGGCCATTGCCATCGGCAACCCCTTCGGCCTTAACAACACCGTGACCGCAGGCATCATCAGCGCCGTCGGCCGCCTGAACGCGATCGGTGACGGCCAACGGGTTCCTTACATCCAGACCGATGCAGCGGTGAACCCCGGCAACAGCGGCGGCCCCCTAATCAATGCCACCGGTCAGGTGATTGGCATCAACACCGCAATCCGTACTGCGCCTGGTGGCGGCTTGAGTTTTGCGGTTCCGATCAACCTGGCCAAGCGGATCGCGCAACAGATCGTCAGCACCGGTCAGGCCTCCCATCCCTTTATCGGCGTGCAGCTGATGAACCTCACGCCGCAGCTGGCACGAGAAATCAATGCCACCAACAGCGCCTGCACAGTTCCCGAGCTGAATGGCGTTTTGGTCAAAGATGTGGTCAAGGGCACGCCGGCCGCTGCTGCAGGCATCCGCCAGTGCGATCTGATTCTCAAGGTGGAGAACAACCCCGTTCAAACACCCACCGAAGTGCAACTCGCCGTGGACCGAGGCCAGGTGGGGGAACCGATGCAGCTCACCCTCCAACGCAACGGAGAGGAGCTGACCGTGCAGGTGCGCCCGCAGGAACTGCCCCGCAATAACTGAGATGGTGCAGATCGTCGTGATGGCCCGCTGGCCATCACCCGGCCGATGCAAACGGCGCTTGAGCCGAGATCTCAACAATGAGCTGGGCTTGTCCAACAGCAACGAGCGCGCCACAAGGATTCAGCGGCGGCTCACACAGCACACCGCTGCGGTGGTGCGCGGCCTCGCAGGCCCAATGGAGATCGAACCGGTGCTGGCGGTGAGCGGGCTCGGACCCCGTGCGGCCGATCGCTGGGGGCGGCAGCTGGGGCTGAGGCAGGTGCGGCTGCAGGGGAAGGGGCAACTCGGCACCCGATTGCGACGGCAGTTGATGCATGGCCATCGCCATCACAAGCCCTGCCTTGTGATCGGCACGGATCTGCCCGAACTCAATTCCGATGACGTGAAGCAGGGCGTTGAGCATTTGGAACACCATGATCTGGTGTTGGGACCAGCCTCCGATGGGGGGTACTGGCTGCTGGGGATCGGCGCATCCCTGATCCTGAGCCCGCAGCACTGGCCGCTAATCGGCATTCCCTGGGGCGGCCCGACCGTGCTGGAAGCAACGCTGAGGGAGGCGCGCAGGCAACAGCTCTCTTGCGTCCTCGTCCCCCAAAGGAATGATCTGGATCGCTGGAGCGATCTAAAACCATGGCTGGGCTGAGTGTTGTCATTCCAACCCTGGAGGAAGCCAGCAGGCTGCCGCTGCTGCTGGCGGATCTGCAGCGATGGCCGGGGGAGTTGGAGGTGATCGTCTCTGACGGCGGGAGCAGGGATCAGACCCGAGAAGTGGCGCAGCTGGCCGGTGCCACCGTGCTCGACAGCCCGAAAGCCGGACGTGGGCCACAACTGCGCTGGGGCATTGACCACAGCTCCCATGCCTGGATGCTGCTGGTGCATGCCGACAGCCGACTCCCGAGCATTTGGCATCAAAGGGTGCGAACGGTTCTAAACACGCCGGAGGCTCACCTGAGCGCCTGGTACTTCGACTTCAATGTGGATGCGAAGAGGCGGCCGATGCTGTGGCTGCTGGAGCGGATGGTGAACCTGCGCAGCCGTTGGCTGCAGCGTCCCTACGGCGATCAGGGCCTGTTGATTCAGCGCCAGCTGTATGAGCGCATCGGCGGCTACCGGCCCCTGGCGCTAATGGAAGACCTGGACCTGGTGGAACGACTGAGCAAGGTCGCGTCCCTACGTTCATTGACCTGTGCCCTTCTCACTAGCGGGGAGCGCTGGCAGAAGCGGAGCATGCTGATGCAGGCCTGGCGCAATGCCCGGCTGCGCTGGCTCTGGCGTCAGGGCCGATCAACGGAGCAGCTGTTGCGGATCTACCGGCGTTAAAGGATCTGATCAGTTGGCGTACCAGAAGGCACAGCGATGGCCCTGGGGCTCGAGATCCCAGCCCTGGCCCTGGTAGAAGCTGACGACGTCCGGATCCGCGAACAGGCTGACCCGCTCGGTTCCCATTTGATCGAGGGCCTCGAGGATGTAGGTCATCATCTGCTTGCCCAGACCATTTCCCTGGTAAAGGGGATGCACGGCGACGTCCCAGACGGTGGCTTCAAAAACACCATCCCCGGTGCAGCGCGCAAAACCCACCAGACGGGGCACCCGGGGGTCGTGCCGCCAGAGCCCCACTTTGAGCAGGCTGTGGCTGAGCGCTTTACGCACCCGGCGAATCGGCCGGCGACTCCAGCCCACCGCTTCCAGCAACTGCTCGAGCTCCACCAGATCGAAGGGGTACTCCTGGCTGAACACCAAGGTGATCTGATCATTGGCGCAGGTGCAGAGACGCGCCCCCTGGCCGTACTGCTCCAACAGCGAATCAGCAGGGACGGGGAGAGGAGCGATCACAGACGCGCCAACCCCCGTTCCTGCAACTCGGCGAGTTGGGCATACAGCCCACCGCGGGCCCTGAGCTCGCGATGGGTGCCCTCCTCGATCAGCTCGCCCCGGCGCAGAACAAGGATGCGATCCGAGGCTTCCACTGTGGCGAGACGGTGGGCGATGACGATGGCTGTGCGCTTTTGCAGGAGACGATCGAGATCGGCCTGGAGCGTCGCCTCCGTTGAAGGATCCATGAAGGCGGTGGCTTCATCCATCACCAACACAGTTGGATTGCGGATCGCCACTCGAGCCACCGCAAGCAATTGACGCTCACCTGAGGAGAGATTGCCGCCCCGCTCGCGCAGCTCCGTCTCCAGCCCCTTGGGAAGCTTGGCCAAAAGGTCATTGAGACCGAGCTCAGCACAGACCTGAGCCAGCTCTCGATCGCTTACCGAAGCATTGAGTCGCAGATTGTCGGCCACATTGCCGCTGAACAGGAACGTGTCCTGAAGCACAACTCCCAGCTCACGACGGAGATCCACCATCGGGATCGTGCGGATGTCCCGTCCATCAAGAAGGATGCGCCCCTGCTGGGGTTCATAAAGACGGCACAGCAAACGAATAATCGTGCTTTTGCCGGACCCCGTGGGCCCCACCAGCGCCACATGCTCACCGGGGGCAATGCGGAAGGAAAGGTTGCGGAGGATCGGATCATCCGGCCGGTAGGCAAAGCTCACGTTCTCAAAGATCACCTCGCCACCACCACCAGTCACGTGAGGAAGAGCGCCCTTGGCCTCGGCGATCTCGAGGGGCTCCTCCATCAACTCGCCAATGCGTTCCACAGCCGTCAGCCCACCTTGAATCTGGGTGAAACGCTCCGCCAGCTGACGCAGAGGGTCGAACAAACGCTGGGAAGCAAGGATGAATGTGGTGAGGGTGCCTAGGCCCATCGCACCATTGGTCACCATCAAGCCTCCAAGTGCCAGAACCAGGGCGATGGCGGCCAGAGCTACCCATTCCAAGAAGGCTGAAATGCTGCTGTCGTAAAAGATCGTTCCGTTAACAGCGCTGCGGTAGTCCTTGCCAGTACGCAGGAAGCGGGCGCTGTTGACCGTTTCACGGCCATACATCTGAACCACCTCGAGCCCCTGAAGGTTCTCCTGGAAATCGGCATTGAGCTGGGATAGCTCCTCACGCACCCTGTAATTGGCCTTGCGGTAACGGCGCTGCAGCCAAAGCACGGCCAGGGTGACGGGCACCTGCGTGAACAACAGAAGCAGCCCCAGCCTCCACTCGATCAACAGCATCGTTGAGGCGAGCACCAGCAGGCTCACCAGATCACTGAGCACCCCGACGGCGCCACTGGCAAACACCTCAGCCAAGGCATCCACATCGCTTGTGAGCCTTGTGAGCAACTTGCCCACCGGCATGCGGTCGTGAAAGCGCAGGGACAGCGACAACGAATGTTCGAAGAGGTCGTCGCGGATGCGCGCGGTGAGCCGTTGACCGACGGCCTGGATGCTGAAGGTCTGCACGCCCTGCAGGCCGAGCCGAAGCATCACCGAGACGAAATAGAGCCCGATGATCATGCGGATCGATGCGGACAGACTCAACCCCGACAGCCAGGGAAGACTGGGCTCACCGCGAAGGACGCTGACGGCCTGCCCCAGCAGGACAGGCTGCAGTGCTCCCGCAAAGGCCAAGGGAAGCAGCAGCAGCAGAGCGACCAGAAGTCGCCGGCGATCCCGCACGAGATAACGGCCCAGACGACGGACCCTGCGCCAGTCCGCGACAGCTCCCATCAGCTGGAGCTCCCGACGGGTGTAGCTGCGCGGATCGCTTCGACGATGGACAACAGGGGGCCGTTGTCCAGGCGAATGGACAGGGGGTGTCCCACTAATCGAGCCGTGGACTGGAAGAGGTCTTCAATGGCGATCAAACCGTTGTCCCGCAGGGTTCGACCGGTGGCCACCAGGTCGACAATCGCTTCCGACATGCCCGTGATTGGCCCCAGCTCCACCGAGCCATTGAGGTGCACCAACTCAACAGGAAGGTCTAGGGCAACGAAATATTCCCGAGCGCAGTGGGTGAATTTGCTGGCCACCCGGCAATGGGGGGGCAGATCTGCGGCACGGACGTAACCACTGCTCTCTTGGACCGCCACAGCCATGCGGCAGCCGCCAAAGCCAAGGTCCACCAATTGGGCGACGGGAAGCTGGTGCTCCTTGAGCACGTCGTAACCCACGACCCCCAGCTGGGCTTGGCCGTAGGCCACATAGGTGGGCACATCACCGTTGCGAACCAGCAGGGCCCTAGCGCGCCCGCAAGGGGTAGGCACCATCAGCTGACGGTTGTCCTTGTCCAGAACAGCGGAGAAGTCAAGACCAGCCGCCGCAAAGCGGGCCACCGAGTCTTTGAGCAGTGCTCCTTTGGCCAACGCGACGGTGATCATGGGTCCAGCGTTGATCGGTTAGCCAGGAAGGACTTTAACGATGCATTCCTCACTTCATGCCTTACCGGTGCTCCAGGACAACGTGATCTGGATCTGGGTGAGGGGCGCGGAGGCCGTGGTGATCGACCCCGCCGTTGCGCCGCCGGTGCAGGCGTGGCTGGAAGAACGGAAGTTGAACCTAGCCGCCGTCCTGCAAACCCATCACCATGCCGACCACATCGGCGGCACTTCATACTTGCTGAACCGTTGGCCCCAGGCTGCGGTGATTGCCTCCGCTGATGATCGGGAGCGGATTCCGTTCCAGACCATGCCAGTGCGAGATGGGGACCAGATCACTGTTCTTGGGGAAGAGGTGGAGGTGCTGGATGTAGCGGCCCACACCAGAGCCCACATCGCCTTCTTCATCCCGAACCCGGAGGGAGCAGAGATCGGACCCTTGTTGTTCTGCGGGGACACCCTGTTCAGCGGGGGCTGCGGCCGATTGTTTGAAGGCAGCGCTGAACAGATGCATCAGGCTTTACAGAAGCTGGCCGAACTTCCCGAGGCCACGAAGGTGTGTTGTGCCCACGAGTACACCGAGTCCAATCTGCAATGGGCCGTTGAGCAACGCCCCAACGACACGGTTTTGGCTGATCGTTATCGGGAGGTGCGGAGCCTTCGCGCCAAAGGCGCCCTAAGCCTGCCCAGCAGCATCGGCGTGGAACGCCGCACCAACCTGTTCATGCAGGCCAGTTCAGCCGCGGAGTTGGCCGAGCTTCGCCGGGACAAGGATCAGTGGCGGCTGGCATGAGCGATGGCGAAGAACGGGATCACCAACGGCGATGATCGGGGTGACTGCTGTTCAGAACCACCCCATGAGCGCCAAGGCCATCACCACTCAAGACGCCCCTGCACCGGTTGGGCCTTACAACCAAGCGGTGCTTGCCGGCGAGTGGCTCTATTGCTCCGGGCAGATTCCACTGGATCCAGCCACCGGCGAGATGGTGGGGAACGGTGATGTGGCGGTGGAAACGCATCAGGTGCTGAAAAACCTCTGTGCTGTGTTGAAGGAAGCTGGCGCCACCCCTGCTGAGGTGGTGCGCACCACGGTGTTCCTAGCGGACCTGGGCGATTTCCAAACCGTCAATGGCATCTATGCCGAGGTATTTGGTGAGGGGGTCAGCCCAGCTCGCGCCTGCGTTCAGGTGGCGGCCCTCCCCAAGGGAGCACGGGTGGAAATCGACTGCGTCGCCTGGCTCGGCAGCTGAGCCTGCCCCTCGGGGGCATAGGTTGGAACTGGCTTCAGTGGTCCCATGCCTCAGGCGAAACTCACCATCGGTGAACTAGAGGCGGGATATCCGATGTACTGCAAAGCGCTGCGGCGTCTCCTCCAGCAGGGAAAAACTGCTCAGGACATTGAGCGCACGGTCTGTTGGGGGCACCTGGAAACGCTGAACCGCTGCCTGCCAACCCGCTACAAATCCCCCTCCTACCTGCTGGCCCTGATCCGCCGCGACCTGGAGAACCCAAAAGAGGATTGAGACTAGTCGTCTCAGCGTTTTCCCAGCTCTCTCGTTGCAAACGCTTGAATTGAACAGAAGATAAGCGTTAAATTGGCTTAGAAACAAGGCATCGCTGGCTGATTTTTTAGCAAACCCCAACAAATGCTCACGCTGACTAATGGCCTGACCATGTCACAGTGATGCTGGGCGCGGCCCTTTGCATGGAACTGCAGACAGGATTAAATCTCTAAAAATCAACGGCAGGGCGAGCCCCTTGTTCGGAGAAAGCGTGACAATGCAGGGATGGATGTTGAACAGCTGGAACAGCTTGCTGCGCTGATCGTGACGGCAGGACTGGTGGCCGGAAATTTCCTATTGTTCACCCCATGGCGCAATGGAGAGGATCCACGGCAACAACCTCCTGACGGTGTGAGGCCTCAGAACGAGTCAGTTCATCGCACTGAACATGCTAGTTACCCAGGCTGATCAGCACTGGTTTTACACATCGTCCAAGGGGAGCACGTAAATAGTGCCAGCCCCAGATACAGCATTGCCCTTGGCAACAAACCAACTCACACGCATCCTTGATTTAGGGGAGTCAATCCAGCAGCTGAATCAAAGTGCTTGGAGTGGGGCCTAAAAAGTCGCGGCGAAGTCATAAAATGCCTTCCCGGTTGGATGGTGGAGCCTTCAGAGTCGGACGCTTAGCCCTCAGCAGCTGCACAGCCGGGTAAGCCCTGATAAAGGATCCATAGGCCCTTTCTCCCCTGCAAACATGACGGGTCAGTAGGTAATGAAAACTACACTTCCAAGATGACTAGGTGCAGAAAGAATGTACAGATTCAAGGATCGTTGCCCAATGTGAAGCTCGTCTTCGAATTATAAAATTCGACTTAATGTTTGGCATTTGAAAGGTATGGTTTAAAATGACAACAAAAAGCTATTAGATTTAGCAATCCGTCAACTCATGCCTCCTAGAATTATGTATCCCCGTCAGCCATTATCCTATCAAAGAATTTCAATAGATTATCGGCCACCTGGGTATACAAGACTTAGATATTATAGAAATATTGACGAAGACTTAAATGGCATTGTAGATGGTAGCGAGGAATATAGCTATGAAATATATAGCGGTGGGCAGGCAATTACAATCCAAAATAGGTATGGGAGAACTTACAGTGACAATACAAATTGCAATTGGGATGCCATTGCTGCAGCTGAAGCCGGGGATGGCTTTGCTGTTCTAAGGACAGGAACCAGCCAACAAAGAATGGGACAATATCGGATATGGCTGACAGACAACAACGGACAAATTGCTTCCGGTACCGGGTGGCAGTCAGGAAGAGATCTAAGACAACAGGGTTATGAAAATATATTCAATCTAGATCTCGACAATGATGGTCAAATTGGGGAGCCACAATCGGATACTAATGACGATTACGACAACACGACTAACACTAGTGGCTACATAGAAGTTGGAGGCACTGCCGAAGGAACACTTGAAGTTACGGGCGATCGAGATTGGCTAAGGATTAATCTTATTGCGGGACATGTATATAGCTTTGCTGTCGAAGGCCAGGCTCTTGCTGATACATACTTAAGACTCTATGACTCCAACGGTAATCTCTTAGATGAAAATGACGATTACAATGACCTCAATAGTGCAATAAATAATTATCAGACACTAGTCACTGGTGATTATTATT
>NZ_VTKY01000009.1 GCF_020514095.1 Synechococcus sp. MU1643
AACCTTTTGAACCTGAGACACGGGATGCCTGTGAAGGTGCAACCCGCCAAGGGGAACTGAGGTTGATCGATGTCTGCTTCCAATAACTTCATCACCAAACCGGTTCTCAGCACGGTTTGCAGTCTTTCGATAAAGGTCGTCGTCGCTGGGTGAATAACCACAGCAATCAAAAAGCCACCCAGAGGGGTGGCTTGTGCATCTAAGTCGTAATGCTCCAGGTTCAGGTGATCACGGTGGGTTGATCCATGCCCGTGCGTTGTTTGATCTCCGCCAGGTCATTGATAGCGCTGATCATCTCGGCCAGGGCGACTTGGGGATCCTGGTTGAGGTCGCCGCTGCTGGGCACATAGCTCTCCAGGTAGACGCGAATCGTCGCTCCCTTTGTGCCAGTGCCGGAGAGGCGAACCACAACGCGGCTGCCGTCGTCCAACAGGATGCGCAGACCCTGGCCTGACGTCACGGAACCATCGACGGGGTCGGTGTAGCTGAAGTTGTCTGCGGTGCTGATCTTGCGTCCAGCAAAGGCTCTGCCCACCAGGCTCGGCAACATGGCCTCCAGGCGGTCGTAGAGCCCATGGGCAGCGTCGCTGGCGACGGCCTCGTAGTCGTGACGCGAGTAGTAGTGGCGTCCGAAGAGCTTCCAGTGCTCTTCCATGATCTCGGCAACGCTGCAGCGGCGCACTGCCAGGATCTGTAGCCAGAAAAGCACGGCCCAGAGCCCGTCTTTTTCGCGCACATGGTTGCTGCCGGTGCCGAAGCTTTCTTCCCCGCAGAGGGTGATCTTGCCGGCGTCCAGAAGGTTGCCGAAGAACTTCCAGCCTGTAGGGGTTTCGAAGCAGTCAATCCTCAGCTCCCTGGCCACCACATCAACCGCAGCGCTGGTGGGCATCGAACGGGCCACCCCTGCCAGGCCTTCGGCGTAGGCCGGAGCCACCGTGGCGTTTGCGGTGAGAACGGCGAGGCTGTCGCTGGGATTCACAAAGCAACGCTGGCCCAGGATCATGTTGCGATCGCCATCGCCGTCGCAGGCAGCGCCGAAGCGGTACTCATCTCCCTCGAGCAGCAGTTCAGCCAGGTCGTGGGCGTAGGTGAGGTTGGGGTCGGGGTGACCGTTGCCGAAGTCTTCCAGGGGTGTGCCGTTGCGCACGCTTCCCGCCGGTGCATCTAGCAGCCCCTCGAACAAGCGAGTGGCGTAGGGCCCGGTGACGGCATGCATGGCGTCGAAGGCCAGGGGGAAATCGCTCCGAATCAGCTCGCGGATCTGATCGAAGTTGAACAGCTGCTGCATCAAGGCAACGAAATCATCGACGCCATTGATCACCTCCACTTGCATCGCGCCGATGCTGTAGAGACCAGGAGCATCCAGTGGGATTTCTGGAGTCTCAACAATCGTGTACTGCTCCAGGGTTTTGGTGCACTCGAAGACCGCATCGGTGAAGGAGGCGGGGGTGGGGCCACCGTTGGCACCGTTGACCTTGACACCGAAGTCACCGTTCTCACCACCCGGGTTGTGACTGGCGGAAAGGATGATGCCGCCGATGGCCTGACGCTGCCGGATCAGGTTGGAGGCGGCAGGGGTGGAGAGGATGCCTCCGGTGGTGACGATCACCTTGCTCAGGCCGTGGGCGGCTCCCATCCGAAGGATCACATCGATGGCACGGCGGTTGCCGTAACGGCCGTCGCCCCCCAGTACCAAGGTGCCGCCCTGCACGCCCGGTAGCGTGCGAAGCGACGCCTCGATGAAGCTCTCCAGGTAATGGGGCTCCTCGAACTGGCGACTGCTCTTGCGTAGGCCGGAGGTCCCTGGCTTCTGATCAGTGAAAGGGGTGGCCAGTGGCACTTGGCGTTGGGTCGGTTCCGCAGGGGCCGAGGTGGTCATCACGACGGATGGGGGCTATATGCGGAACCTAAACATGGAAATCCATTTGCAAGGCGTCGGTCGCGACCAGTTGATGTCGCTACCCCCTTGGCCGCAACAACACAGAGGACTATGCAACGCAGAACGGCAAGCGAGCCCCTTGCTTGCCGGTTGCTTTTTGGGAGGCATTGACTGCCGTCAATTTGTGACTACTAAGCTTGGCTCAAGCCTGACGCGATTTGAGTTTCTCCTTTTTGGTCACCGGCTCTGCGCAGAAACTTGGGATACGCCGGGCCGTGTTTGTAATGGTGTCTTTGCGTCTGAAGTCGTTGTTGTTGGAGACCTTGGCTTCGTCCATCAACATCCACAACACGTCTTTGCAGCGTTCGGGCAACCTGGAGTGATCCATCAAAGGATCGGCGAGCTGCCGGACTCGCCTGCAGGCCTCAATTGAGTTGTCTCGGGAACATGCGTAGGCGGCCTGTTCGATGCCTCGCAGTTGCTCTTTGCTGGGCCAAGCCACATAGGGGTCAGCAGCCACAGACGGGGCAGTCATGGATAACACCGTGAAGATGCGAATCAGGACAGGGAAGTTCATAACGCTCATTATCTTTCGTTTGACCTGGTTTTTCAGTTACTCGTTACTCCGACCTTCACGGATTTTTTGACAACCGAGTTTTCATTGGATATTTGGTGCGGTCCCCAGTTCAGTGCTGTCCCTGAGCCGCTCCATGTCTAGATCAAGAACTTGGCTTATCGGAGTTCACCAATCTTCAGTGGGGCATCTCCGATGTCTTCAGCATCGCAACAAACCAGAGTCCACTCAACACGAGGGCGACTCCCACACCGGCTCCGATGCTTACCCGTGCCATCACTAAAGGCACCACTAATGGAAATACCATCGCCCCCGCGAGGGGGGTGATGGCTACGAACCAGCGCAAGGACGCTGGAGCCTTGGAATCGGAAGGGTTCAGAACCACTCGGCGCGAGCTTCGCTGGCGGGGTTGCTGTTGTCTTCCGGGGTCTCACGTTTGAAGTTGAGCGTGATGTTGCGCTTCTGTTCTCTATCCGAGGCGGTCGCCTCAATGGGGTACATCTGCTCGCCATCCCGGAAGGGCACCTGGATTCGGAATGTTCCGTCGGTGGAGAGAGGCACTTCTTCGCCGCCGATGGTTAGGCGAGCGGAGGGGTCGGTGGCGCCGTAGACGATCAGTTCGGCGTCAGCCACCAGCCAGAAGGAGCGTTGGCGAGGAGCCACACCACCAAGACCAGATTCATTGCGGCCGCTTGCCCAGAGACCAGCACCCGAGTCGTTCAAGCCGCTGCTGTCGCCCGAGACGTCAAAGCCTTCCTGGAATTCTTCAGAGCCAACCCGACGGCGGCTGAAGTGAACTGTGGCGGTTTGGTACAGCCGTTCATGCAAACCGCTGTTGCTCGACTCGATCGGCGTAACGGGAGCTGGAGCGGATTCGGCCGGGGCCGCATCGAGGCTGAAGGGCACAAACTGATCAAGGATCTGCTCACTGGGGTGCAGAGCGGGCACTCTGGCTACAGAGGAGAAGGCCAGGGACATCCAAGTTGCGCCGATGCGATAGCCCAGTTCTACCCGGTAATCCCGGTCGCAGAGCGGCACAGGCAGGTACCACTCGGTGCTGTGGCTATCGACGGGCACTTCCTGCAAAGTGTGCGGGTGGGCACTGCCGTCCTGCATGCCGGTCACGTCCGCCAGGCGCAGGCAAAGTCGGCTGGCGCCATCTTTTTGGGCCACCTTTCGATCTGCGTCCGAGATCTCCCAGAACACATAGGCCCACTGGGGATCACGGGGCAGGAACACCACGCGGGTGTCGCTGCTGCCCATGGCCGGAGCGTTGAGTTCCGCTTCGATGGCCTTCAGGTCTCCACCACGCTTCTGCTGACGTTGGGCAACCTCGTCGACCAGGGTCTCCTTGCTCTTGCGGCTGTAGAGCGGCACCCCTAAGTCGCTAGCGATCTGACGCAGTTGGCGAAGGGTGAGACGTGCCAGTGATGACAGGGTTGGGGACACGTCCAAAAACTCCATGTTTAGTTTGGGATCATTGTGATCCGAAAAATTCCTTTTCGAAGCGTGAAGGGGCCAAGGGTCAGTGGATGCTGACCACTGGATGAACGTCGATCCCGGGGATCACAGTCAGGTACACAAAAAAAGCGGAGCCGAAGCCCCGCTTTTGTGAACAAGATTGGTGCTGGGATCAGTAGCCGATGGTCCGGTAAGGCACCTTGGTCAAATAGTCCATATCGGCACTTGTGCTCGGGCCGACTCGGCGGGGATTGCCGATTTCGCTCACCCATGCCACGTAGTCCTGCGGAGACCCACCCTTCTTGATCTTCGCGCGATCCGGCAGTCGCTTGGCAGGCCCACCAATGAAAACGAGTTGGGGGAAGCCAAGAATGTTCCGGTAGTACTCGTCGTAGCGGGGGGTGGTGATGTTGAAGGGAGTGTCACCGAGCTCGCGGCCGGGAAGCACGCGGTTGCGTTGGTAAGGAACCGTGTCGTAGCCGAAGGCGTCGAGGTACTCGGCGCTGTCGAGCAAGACGTCGACAAGACCTTCCAAGCCCTTGGTCGCAATCACGATGGACCAGGAGAGCTCTTCTCCCTTGCCATTCACTTTGCGGCCCAGGATCCGCTCGCAAAGGTGGCGGACAACTTTGTAGTTGCTGTTGAAGCCGTAGAAGGTGCGCTTGAAAGTGTCCGAGAGCAGCAGGCCGCGAATGAAGTCGCGAACGGTGATCTGGCCATCCTTCAGCTGGGACTCAAGGTTGACGTCCCGATCCGTTTTGAAGGCGTGGAAGAAGATCTGCCGATAACCGGCTTCCACGACGGTGTCGAAGTTGTCCCGATCGTCTGCAATCTCCAGGGAATAAGCCCGTGATCCCTCCTCGGAGCCGACACGAAGGTTCGGAACACCTGACCTCAGAGAGTTCTGAGTGATTGGTGCGTACTCCAGAAGAGGAATGGCCACGCGAGCTACAGCATCCACTGACGGCGATCGTAGAAGTGCTGGGTCTTGCCCCCTTCAGCTGCTCTTGCAGCGATTACATGCCGTAATACTTGCTCTGAGTGTTTCTACTTACCAGCCGAAGGGGGCGAGAGCGGCTCTGTTCGAAGCAATCGCTGGGCTGGTCTGATCTACATCGTCCAGCTGCCGGGTCTCGATGCAGAAGGAGGCGTTGTTGGAGAGCCCTTGCACTGTGCTGGTGCGCAGTCGCACGTTCTCGCTGGCGAACCAGAAGCGCTCGAGCGAACTCATCATTTCGTAGTCCGTCGTGAGGATCAGGCCGTTTTCGTCGTCCATTCGGAACTGGCCCGCCACCGGTGCTTTTTCGGCGTAGCCGCGATCCCGAAGCAACAGGCCACGTCGCCCCGTTTCGTCTTCGGGGATCAGTCCGAACATGGTCTGGTCTTCATGGGATTCGCCAGCGCGATCCCAGGCCATCGATCCGCTCCAGCGCACCCAGCAGCCGCCAACGATCTTCTCGACGCTGGCGTTGTTGCGTTCGGCGATCTCTGCGAGCCGCTCGTCCCCCTTCAGCAGTTCCTCCACCACGATGAACGAGGCCCCGGCTTCGGCGCGGCGATGCAGCAGGTGGTGTTGGCTGCGCTGTGAGGTCCAGCGGCCACAGCTCAGGCGAAAGAAGCTGAGGGCGTCCGAGATCTCAAGCATCGCCGGCGTTGAGGAACTGGGTTGATGATGGCAGTCCGACCGCGTCAGCCACGACAGCCATGTCAGCCACTGCAGCGGGCTTCGGAGGCGCTGATCAGATCGTCGAGGGTCAGATCCAGGGGAGGCTTGCCCAGCTCAAGCGCAAGTTGATCCAGTTGCTTGGCGGCAGCATTGAACTGCAGCAGCAGGGTATCGAGGAAAGTCGGATCTTCAGCGACAACGGGTTGCTGCTGGCACCAAAGGCGTCGTTGGCTTTCGTCGGGGATCGCGCCAGTCCTCTCTGGAGGAGCCATGGTCTGAAAGCTGTCCAGGCAGTGGCTCAACACCCGCAGGTGATGGCGATCCAGCTGGGGCAGCAGGGTGGCGTCGATGCGTTCAATCGTGGCCCTGTCGATGGCCATCAGCCCTGCGCTAAAGGGGTGATGCGGAAGCCGCAGGCGTGGCCGCCCTCGAGTCGCCAATGAACGCGTTCCACCCGGCAATCCGGCACGGTGCGTCGGATCAGCAGCAATTCCTGGTCGCACACCGCGGGGAATTCTTCGGCAATGCGCTGCACAGAACAGTGGGCTTCCTCGAGCCTCCAGCTGATGCCGTCGTCATCCCGGCTGCAAACGGTGACGTAGCCCTCGTCGCGCCGCAACAGTGCCAGGTGTTCGAGTCGAGTCTCCAGGGAGGCTTCGCCGAGGCTTTGTCGGTACTGACTGGCCTTCGACTCCGCCTGCTGGTCCAGCAGCTGGCGCAGGGTCGCTTCGGGGAGATGGCTGCGCATCGAATCCAGCAGGTCGAGGGCGAAGCGGCCGCTGCCATCAGGGAACTGGGCCCGTCCCTCGTCGGTGAGGCACCAGCGGTTGCTGGGGCGCCCAGGACCGTTGGCATTGCTGCTGGCGCAGACCAGGCCGCTTTCGGCGAGGGAGCGCAGGTGACGTCGCATGGCCTGAACGGAAATGCCCACAGCGCAGGCCAGGGCGCCAGCGTCCTCCTCTCCGCGCTCCAGCAGCAGGGAGAGCACGGCGTCGCGGGTGCTGTCGGGGGCCGAGGCGCTCATGACGAGGCGAAACCTCCCCACACGATGCCATCGAATTGCCTCGTCATGTCGGCCGAGTTGAGGGTCACAATGGGGAGCCCGCTGACCGGAGACCTGTTGGCCTAGGCTTCCAGTAAGGAAACCGCGGGGTTTCGTAATTCGCCACTCCCTCCACTTCCATGTCCGACGCCCCTCAAGAGCCGACAGCAGAAAGCCTGGAGGTTATCCGCAAGTTCGCTGAAACCTACGCGCAGCGCACCGGAACCTATTTTTGTGCGGACCCCAGCGTCACCGCTGTTGTTCTGAAAGGTCTGGCGCGTCACAAGGACGATCTGGGAGGAGCTCTTTGCCCCTGCCGCCACTACGAAGACAAGGAGGCCGAGGTTTCTCAAGCTTTCTGGAACTGCCCCTGTGTACCTATGCGCGAGCGCAAGGAATGCCACTGCATGCTCTTCCTCACCGAGGACAACCCTTTCGCTTGCCCTGAGAAGACGCAGACCATCACCACAGAAACGATCAACGCCACCGCCGGCTGAGCCGAATGACCAGCACCTCCACACGGGATCTCGTCAGCCAGCCGTACAAGTACGGCTTCGTCACCGAGATCGAGACCGACAAGATTGCCAAAGGTCTCAGTGAAGAGGTCGTTCGCCTGATCTCGGCCAAGAAGGAAGAGCCGGAATTTCTGCTGCAGTTCCGGCTCAAGGCTTTTCGCCACTGGCTCACTCTCGAGGAGCCCGATTGGGCTGCCCTTGGTTATTCCGAGATCGATTATCAAGACATCGTTTATTACGCAGCTCCAAAGCAGCAGGAGAAGAAGGCCAGCCTCGATGATGTGGATCCCAAGCTGCTGGAAACCTTCGACAAGCTCGGCATTCCGCTGAGCGAGCAGAAGCGTCTCAGTAACGTTGCGGTGGATGCTGTTTTCGACAGCGTTTCGATTGCCACCACCTACAAGGAGAAGTTGGCGGAACACGGGGTGGTGTTCTGCTCCTTCAGTGAGGCGGTCAAGGAGCACCCCGAGCTGATCGAGCGCTACCTCGGAACGGTTGTCTCCAGCAACGACAACTACTTCGCCACTCTGAATTCAGCGGTGTTCAGCGACGGATCCTTCGTCTTCATCCCTAAGGGCGTGGAGTGCCCGATGGAGCTGTCCACTTATTTCCGGATCAATTCTGGTGACACTGGACAGTTCGAGCGCACCTTGATCGTGGCCGAAGAAGGTGCCTCGGTGAGTTACCTCGAGGGCTGCACGGCACCGATGTTCGACACCAACCAGCTGCATGCGGCGGTGGTGGAACTGGTGGCCCTCGACGACGCTTCCATCAAATACTCCACGGTTCAGAACTGGTACGCCGGTGATGAAAACGGCGTCGGAGGGATTTACAACTTCGTGACCAAGCGAGGCCAGTGCCGCGGTGATCGCAGCCGCATCAGCTGGACCCAGGTGGAGACCGGTTCAGCCATCACCTGGAAATACCCCAGTTGCGTGTTGCAGGGTGCTGATTCGGTGGGTGAGTTCTATTCCGTGGCCCTCACTAACAACTGCCAGCAGGCCGACACCGGCACCAAGATGGTCCACGTCGGACCGCGCACCCGCTCCACAATTGTGAGCAAGGGCATCAGTGCCGGCCGCTCCAGCAACAGCTATCGCGGTCTCGTGCAAATGGGGCCCAATGCCAAGGGCGCTCGCAACTACAGCCAATGCGATTCGATGCTGATCGGTGATCAAGCCGCTGCGAACACATACCCCTACATCCGTTCGCAGCAGCCGCAGGCGGCCATCGAGCATGAGGCCAGCACCTGCCGCATCTCCGAAGACCAGCTCTTTTATTTGCAGAGCCGTGGCGTCGGGTTTGAAGAGGCCGTCTCGATGATGGTCAGCGGCTTCTGTCGCGATGTCTTCAACCAGCTGCCGATGGAGTTTGCTGCTGAGGCTGACAAATTGCTGGCCCTCAAGCTCGAGGGTTCCGTGGGCTGATCCCCTCCCCCGCTTTGTCTCTGTTTTTTCAACGACGCCTTCCGTGATTAGCCCTGAAGCTGAGCTGCTGCTCGACATCCAAGACCTGCATGCCTCCGTCGAGGACAAGCCCATCCTCAAGGGTGTGAACCTTCAGGTGAGGGCTGGTGAGGTTCATGCTGTGATGGGCCGTAATGGCAGTGGCAAGAGCACGCTCTCCAAGGTGCTGGCAGGACATCCTGCCTATCGGGTCACGGGCGGCACCGTCCGCTATCGCGGCCAGGATCTTTTTGAGCTGGAGCCTGAGGAGCGGGCCCGTCTTGGGGTTTTCCTCGGATTTCAGTACCCCGTTGAAATTCCTGGCGTTAGCAACTTGGAATTTTTGCGGGTGTCCACCAATGCCCGGCGGGAAAAGCAGGGCGAAGAGGAGCTCGACACCTTTGCTTTCGAGGACCACGTGCAAGACAAGCTCAAGGTGGTGCAGATGGACCCTGCCTTCCTTGAGCGCAGTGTGAATGAAGGTTTTTCCGGGGGAGAGAAAAAGCGCAACGAGATTCTGCAGATGGCGTTGCTGGAGCCTGTGGTGGCGATCCTGGATGAAACCGATTCCGGCTTGGATATCGATGCGCTGCGCATCGTGGCCGGAGGTGTGAATCAGCTGGCGACGGAAGACAACGCCACGCTGCTGATCACCCACTACCAGCGTCTGCTCGATGAGATCACCCCGGACTATGTGCATGTGATGGCGGCAGGCCGAATCCTGCGCACCGGAGGCCGGGAACTGGCCCTTGAGCTGGAGCAGACCGGATACGACTGGGTGGATCAGGAGTTGGCCGCTCAAGGAGCTGCTTGATCATGGGGAGCAGTGTGCTGGCGCCAGTGCAGGAGCGCGGTCGAGCAGCCCTGGAACAGCTTGGTTTGCCCAACCGCCGCCAGGAGGCCTGGCGTCTGACCGACCTCAAACGGCTGGCGGCCGTATCGACATTGCCGGCCAGTTCCTCGCCGCTGTCCACATCCCTGCCGGCCCGCCTGGAAGGAGTGACCCGACTGGTGATTAATGGGTTTGATGATCCCTTGCCTGGGCAGGTTCTTCCTGACGGAATCACGGCGTTGAATGCCGAAGAGCTTGAGCAGGCCCTCGGCCACACCCTGGACCGCTGCGGTTGTGCCCAGGTCTGGCCTGTGGAGTTCAATCACGCCAAAGCACAGCAAATCCTGGCCCTCAGGGTGCGTGGAAGAGTCGGACCGTTGGAGCTAGTCCTGGCGGCGGGTGCCGGGTTGAACGCCACGCGGGTTTTGCTGCTTTTGGAGGAAAAGGCAGAGCTGGAGCTGATGCAGGTGTTGCTGGCGGAGGGGGCGTCGGCTCACAGTCACGTGTTGGAAGTGCATCTGGGGCAGGAGGCCCAACTGCGCCATGGCGTGCTGGCAACGGCGGATGGCGACTCATCGCTGATGGCCCATTTGGCCGTCGAGCAGGAGCCCCGCAGCTCCTATTCCCTCACTTCGGTGGTTCAGGGCTGGAACCTGGGACGGGTTGAGCCTCGTGTGGTGCAAGTGGATGGCCAGGCACAGACCGTGCTCAAAGGTCTAGCCGTGACTGGCGCCGAGCAGCAGCTGGCCACCCACACTGCGGTGCGCTTCGACGGGCCTGAGGGGGAGTTGGATCAGTTGCAGAAATGCCTGGCCGGCGGCCGCTCCCACGCGATTTTTAACGGCGCCATTAATGTTCCCTGCGGTGCCCAGCGCACCAACGCGGCGCAGTTAAGCCGCAATCTGCTGCTTTCTGATCGGGCCCGGGTGGACACCAAGCCCGAACTGGAGATCGTGGCGGACGATGTGCGCTGCGCCCACGGCGCCACTGTGTCGCAGCTTCAGGACGATGAGCTGTTCTATCTCCAGAGCCGGGGCATCGCTGCGGCGGAGGCAACGGCGTTGTTGCTGCGAGGGGCCTGCCAGGAGGTGATCGCCAAACTTCCTGCTGCGGCGCAGGTTTGGCGCCCTCTGGAGCGTGTGATGGAGAGCTTCGCCTCATGACTATCGCAGTCGAAGCACGATCTAGTGCTGATTTTATGGATTTATCGTCTCGATATCGTGCCGATTTTCCGATTCTTGAGCAGCGTGCCCCCGATTGTCGGCCGCTGATTTATCTCGATCACGCTGCCACCAGCCAGAAGCCCCGTCAGGTGCTTGAGGCGCTGCAGCGGTACTACAGCTGCGACAACGCCAACGTGCATCGCGGTGCTCACCAGCTGAGTGCCCGCGCCACCGATGCCTTCGAAGCGGCCCGCAGCACGACTGCGGCATTCGTGGGTGCCGCGAGTGCCCGCGAGATTGTCTTCACCCGCAATGCCAGTGAAGCGATCAATCTGGTGGCGCGCACCTGGGGTGACGCCAACCTCAAGCAAGGGGATGAAATTCTCCTCACGGTGATGGAGCACCACAGCAACCTGGTGCCCTGGCAACTGCTGGCTCAGCGCACCGGCTGCGTGTTGCGCCACGTTGGCATCACGGAATCCGGTGAGCTGGATCTCGAGGATTTCCGGGCTCAGCTCAACGAGCGCACTCGACTGGTGAGCCTGGTGCACATCAGCAATTCCCTGGGTTGCTGCAACCCCCTTGATCAGGTGATCCCTGCAGCCCATGCCGTCGGCGCCTGTGTGCTCGTGGATGCCTGCCAGAGCCTGGCCCACAAGCCGATTGATGTGGCTGTTCTCGATGCTGATTTTCTGGTGGGTTCCTCCCACAAGCTTTGCGGCCCCACCGGTATGGGTTTCCTTTGGGCGCGGGAGTCGCTCCTGGATGCAATGCCTCCTTTCCTGGGCGGCGGGGAGATGATCCAAGACGTTTACCTCGACCACAGCACCTGGGCGGTGTTGCCCCACAAGTTCGAAGCGGGTACCCCTGCCATTGGTGAAGCGGTGGGCATGGGGGCCGCGATTCGTTATTTGCAGTCGGTTGGTTTGGAGGCGATTCAGGCCTGGGAGGCGCAGCTCACCCGGCATTTGTTCAACCGGCTGGAGGCCATTGATGGTGTGCGGATCTTGGGCCCCACGCCGGATCAGCAGCCCGAGCGCGGCGCCCTGGCCACATTTCTGGTGGATGGGGTGCATGCCAACGACATTGCCGCTCTGATCGATGCCTCCGGGATCTGCATCCGCAGTGGTCACCATTGCTGTCAGCCCTTGCACCGTCTCTATGACGTGACGGCTTCAGCGCGGGCCAGCTTGAGCTTCACCAGCACCTTTGAAGAAATCGATCGCTTCAGCGAGGAGCTCGCCTCTACCGTCACCTTCCTTCGTGAACACAGCTGAGCTGGCTCAGGCCGCCAGCTGATCGTTGCTTGCTGATGATTCGCGTTGGCGCAGGGGGACAACCTTGTTGGTCTCGATGGCGTACTTCACCCAGCGGTAAGAGCGTGCGCCGGGACGGGGAGCCGCGTTGATCGGTTCAGGGCTGGCATAGCTGTTGCCGCGATAGCGCAGGATCCGCATCAGTTTTTTCGAAATAACGGCCACCATTTCAGGTTTGCCGCTGTTCCATGGGTTCCGTAAGGCACAGGTTGAACATTCCTGCTGGATGCTCGATCAACCCATCACATCTGCTGAACAGGGTTGTGTGGGTTATAACCATGTGGCATATCAGCCCTCGTTTTTGTCGGCCGGGGTTTGTCGTTCCATGCGTTTCATCGCTTTGACGATGAGGAACAGAATCCAGGCCACCAATAATGCTTCAATCACCGTGTCAATCAAGTTGCCAGCTTCAATGGCGCCGCCGAAGTAGGCAATTTTGAGTTCCTTGAAGCTTCCGCTCGATACCAATGGGTTGAGGAGTGGCATCAGGAGGTCTTTGGTGATGGAGTCAACGATTCTTGTGAATTGTTGCCCCACGATGAATGCAATGGCGACGCTCAGAGCGTCGCCATTGGTGAAAAAGAACTCAATAAATTCTCTGCTCTACTGCTGAAATATGGTCTGAATATGAAAGCCTTTTGATCTTGTTGGGAGTTTGAGTTCTGTTGTTTATTTGTCTCGACCTGTCGTGATTTGAGCATTCTTTTTGGTGTTTAAATCGGTTGTTCCGCCAGGCCCAATTCACGTTTGAAAAAGGCTTCGGTCTCCTCAAGCACGTCGATCTGGGTGGCCTGGTTGCGGAACCCGTGGCCTTCGTCCTTGAACAGCCGCACTTCCACAGGGATGCCGTTGCTTCGAAGGGCCTCGGCCATGCGTTCGGTTTGTTCCGGAGGCACCACTTTGTCCTGCAAACCCTGGAAGAACAGCACAGGACAGCGGATTTGATTGGCATGCAGCAGTGGCGACCTTTGCTCATACAAGGAACGCGTCGCGGGCCATTCCCCCACCAGGCCATCCACATAGCGCGCTTCAAATCGGTGTGTGTCTTCAGCCATGGCGGTGAGATCACAGACCGCATAGCGGCAGGCTCCGGCCCGAAACACTTTGGTGAAGCAGAGGGCCGCCAGGGTGGTGAAGCCGCCGGCACTGCCGCCTTCGATGGCGATCTTGTCGGGATTGGCTCGACCGGCCTCGATCAGGGCCTGAGCTGCGGCGGCGCAGTCGGCCACATCCACCACGCCCCAGCACCCGTTGAGGCGCTCCCGATAGTCCCGACCGAATCCCGTTGAGCCGCCGTAATTCACGTCCACGACGCCCCAGCCCCGGGAGGTCCAGTACTGAATTGCCAGGCTGAGGCCGCGGCGGGCCATGGCCGTTGGTCCGCTGTGGCTTTTCACCAGCAGTGGGGCTGCCCCTGGTGGGTTGCCGCTGGGGGGGTAGTACCAGGCATGGGTGCGTTCCCCTTGATGTCCGTTGAACCACAGCGGTTCAGCCACGCTGATCGCCTCAACCGGCAAGGGTGCCTTGATGGCGGGGCTGTGGCTCCAGAGCGGGGTGGCCGGTCGCAGGTCGAGTTCCAGCAGGCCGGCCACGCTGGCGCTGTTGCTGGCCACTGCCACGGCGCGACCGTGGCAGGCGCTCAATCCCGCGAGGTCATCAAACGGTTGCGACAACGGCTGCACCGTTCCATCCAGATCGAGCCGTTGCAACGACCAGGCCCCGCGGCTGCATACGGCAGCGATCAGCCGTTCGCCATCCCAGGCCGTGGTGCTCATCCCATAGATCCACTGGGGCATGGCCGTTTCGGCAGCCATCGGCCAGGGCCTCTCCCAAGCGTCGTCGGCGCTGGGCTGGAGCATCAGGTTCCACCAACCCGTGCTGTCCTCCGCCACAAGCAACTGTCCGTCGGGCAGCCATTGGGGTTGAAACACCGAGACGCCGTCGCCTCCGGCCAGCTGACGGGACCTGAGCAGCCCGCCCGTGTCGCTGAACTCCGCGCACCAGAGACTGCTGCTGTCCCAGGGCATGGCGGGTTGCTGCCACTCCACCCAGGCGAAGCGCTGGCCATCGGGGCTCAAGCAGCCATAGCCGGCAAAGTCCGTCGGTTGGTGCAGCAGCAGCGGCGTCTGATCCTTTGCGTTCAGCTCCAGCGTCACCAGCTCGTCACGGCCGTTGATTTCACGGATTCCGATCCAGCGCTGCCTCGGCAGATCGAGGACGCCATCCGCAAGCTCCCAGTCGCCCTCCCGGCTGAGCCGTTGGGCGGCTGCCTGGGGTGTGGGTTGAATTGTGCTGGTCTGCGGCAGGTGCCAGTCCTGACGCCAGAGACAGCCCTGCTCAATCCAGGTCAGGATCAATTTGTCCTGCTCCACAGCGGTGGCGAGCACGCCGCCGCCGTAGTCATGCACGCGACTGCGCAGATTGCAGGGGGCCGGCGTCAGCTCCTGGGGCGTTGCCTCGGAATCGCCGAAACGGCGGATCAAGGCTGTGGTGCGACCGCGCTCCTGAGGGCGCTGTTCCAGCCAGATCAGCCACAGCGTTGCATCGGGGCCACTGACCAGGGACGGCTCCTTGAGTCCCGGCAAACTGCCAACGGCATGTTTCGCGGATAACGGAACGGCTCCCATAACGGCTTATTCAGGCCAATTACCATGCTGAATCAACGCGGCATTGGTCTTGGCAGGAAGCTTTGCAGAGTTGGCCCGTCAGGCCGATAAGTCACGGGACACGATGCTGCTGCCCAAGACGGCCCTCGAAACCCCTCCACTGGAGATTCACACCCTGGGCGATGAGGTGTTGCGTCAATCCGCGCGCCGCATCGGCAAGGTGAATGAGCAGGTGCGGGAGCTGGCTCGCGACATGCTGCGCAGCATGTACACCGCTAAGGGCATCGGCCTGGCGGCTCCTCAGGTGGGGATCCACCAGCAGCTGCTGGTGATTGATCTCGATCTTGAAAATGCAGCCACGCCGCCCCTGGTGCTGATCAATCCGGAAATCACGGCAGCGAGCGCCGGGCTCGACACCTACGAAGAGGGCTGTCTCAGCATCCCTGGGGTTTACCTCGATGTCGTCCGCCCCACTGCGATTGAACTGAGCTTCCGCGATGAGATGGGTCGGCCCCGGAAGATGAAGGCCGATGGCCTGATGGCCCGCTGCATTCAGCACGAGATGGACCATCTCAATGGCGTGTTGTTTGTTGATCGCGTCACCGATGAAGACGGTCTGCAAAAGGAGCTCAAGGAGAAAGGTTTTGAGCGCCAAGATGTGCGGAGCGTCGCCTGAGTTATGCCGATGAAACCCCTGGCCGGCGTTTTCCTGGCCCTCGCCTGTGTTCTGGGTATCGCCAGCACCGGCTGTGTGTTTGAACTGGCCTACGGCGATCCCGATCTCGGGGTCAAAACCACCAGTTGGATCCTGGCCCTTGCGGCCCCTGGAACCGTGGGGACTCTTCTGTTCGCCATTCGCCTGAACAAACCGGCCTGATCGGGGGCGACCGATCCAGGCATCACTTTTACGATCCGCTCAGTTCCTCAATGGACTTGATGGCACGCTTTCGAATCGTGGCCGCTGCCGGCCTCGCTCTCGCAGCGACCTCTGCACCGGTGGCCCAAGCCCAGGGTTCGCTGTTCACGGCGGTGCCCGTGGAGTTAGGCAATTTCGTTTTGGTGTCGGCCCCGATCGGTCAGGGCGAGCGTTCGCAGCTAAACATCTACGAGCAGCGCACCACGAAACGTCCCTGTTTCGCTGTGGCCGCAGGATCACCGGCCATGGTGGATCCCTTGTTGTCCAAGTTTGATTTCACAGGGGTCTGCAACCGCTACATCGATGGCAACGGTTATTCCCTGCGCATCGGTGGTGATGACCTCGGCACCCGATACCGGCTCAGCGTGGTGAACACCGGTAGAGATATCGAGTTGCTGGCCACTCCGACCAAGAATCCCTCCCAGCCGATCATGCTTGTGGCTCGGTCCGGCGGCGCCGCAAGCGGCTTTGTTCAGCTCAAGCTTGAGCCCGGCTGGACCTTGAAGCGACGGGCCTATGGCAATAAGAGCCTGGGCCATCTCTACGTTTATCGGGACAGCGCACCAGTGGCTGGTTCCAGCCCAAACAAGCTGCCTGCTGAGACTGAACAGATCGAGAGTTCTACTGCTCCGTCCTACTGAGCTTGTGCAGAACCGGTGTAAACACCTGTTGTTCTTCTTTGTCAGTGATTTCACACTGAAGGAAGATCCTAGGAGGCTGTGATGAAAACAACGGTTGTGCAATGGTTCCATTGGTTCGGTGAAGCGATGACCCACGCGCTGGGGTCGTTCGACGACCGCCATCTCCAGCCCCCACCGATCGGCACCCAGCCTTACCGGGACACGCCTGATAAGCGAGCTCGCGATTACTGAGATCCAGGCTGCTTGAGCAGATCTGTGCAGCGGAAGCAACTCGCTTCCGCCACGGCATTTCGATCGATGCTGGTCCGATCGTTGAGGTCGGCAATGGTGCGCGCCACGCGCAACAGTTGAAGGCTGCTGCGTGTGCTCATGCCGCGCTGGTTGATTTGCTGTTGCCAGAGGTCGAGTGCCGTTGCTTCGATGACTCCGCTCTGCCGCAATGCTGCAGCAGACATCCTCCCGTTGCTCGCTCCACCGGGATTGCGCCTCTGCATTCGCTTGCGGGCCCGTTCAATCCGTGTGGGGTTGCACCAGGAGGCTGAGGCTTGTGTTGGGTTGGGCTGCTTCAGCACCGCTGCCATCTCCTTGGCGTAGCGCCGTTCCAGTCCCAGTTGGAGATCGAGCCGATCCAGAAGCGGGCCGGAGAGCCGCTGCCAGTAGCGCTGGCTGATGCTGCAGCGACAGCCATGGTTGCGGTCGCCATGCCAGCCGCAGGGGCAGGGATTGGTGGCTGCCACCAAGTGATCAGGGCCGGGAACACTGTGCTCTGCTGGGCACGGCTGATCTGCACGGCGCCGTCCTCCAGGGGCTCCCGCAATTGATCCAGCACCGTTCGCGAAAATTCCGCCAGCTCATCGAGGAAGAGCATGCCACCGCGGGCCAGGCTCACTTCCCCGGGACGGGGTGAGCGTCCGCCGCCCAGTAAGGCGGCAGCGGTGCAACTGTGGTGTGGCGATCGAAAGGGGCGCTGCTGTTGCAGTTGATCGATGTCATGCAGATGGCCGGCGACGGAATGGATGCGCGTGATGGTGAGTGCTTCCTTGCGGTTCAGACCTGGCAGCAGCCGCGGCAGTTGATGGGCCAGGTGGGTCTTGCCGCAGCCAGGGGGACCCACGAGCAGTAGGGGATGGCCGCCCGCTGTCGAAAGAGCCAGGGCGCGGGAGGCCAGGCTGCTGTCGAGGCAGGGCAAGGGATCAGGACCGGTGTTTGCCGCTGACGTGCGTGAGCGACTGCAGTCGATCCCATACCAGGGTTGGTCTGCTTTGAGGTGCTGAACCAGCGCGCGCAGATTGGGCGCTGTGCGGATCGCTAGCCCTTCAATCAGGCTGGCTTCATTGGCATTCTCAGAAGGAACCACCAGGGCCCGGGCCTTTTGCTGATGGGCCTTTTCGGCGAGGGCAATCACCTCGCGACAGGGCCTCAGGCTGCCGTCGAGGCCCAATTCTCCGGCACACCAGAGGCCCTCCAGCTGAGGGCGGGCGAGCTGCCCGCTGGCCACCAACAGGGCCAGGGCGATGGGGAGATCAAATGAGGGGCCTTCCTTGCGCAGATCGGCAGGTGCCAGGTTGATCACCACGCGCACCAGGGGGGCGCGGAAGCCGCTGTTGCGCAGGGCGGAGCGGACCCGCTCCCGTGATTCCTGAATCGCTTTGTCCGGCAGACCCACAAGCTGGACGCCCAGTAGCCCCGGGGCGAGATCCACCTTCACAACCACCGGTCTGGCCTCCAGGCCTTGCAGGGATGCACTGAGACAACGTGCCAGCATTCTGTGGAAGGTGACGCAGGAGATTCATGCCCCTGCTGTCACACCGGTCCCGCTGTTCCTTCCTTTTCGAGGCCCATGGCAGACGACACGATCTTCGGGAAGATCCTTCGTGGCGAGATCCCGTGTGATGAGGTCTACAGCGATAAGCAGTGCCTGGCCTTTCGCGATGTCGCCCCCCAAGCTCCGGTGCATTTGCTGGTGATTCCCCGCAAGCCGATCGAGAGCCTGCGTTCCGCTGCTGCTGAGGATGCGGCCTTGCTGGGCCATCTGTTGCTGGTGGCTACGCGCGTGGCCAAACAGCAGGGGCTGAATGATTTCCGCACGGTGGTCAACAGTGGCGCAGGTGCTGGTCAGACGGTGTTTCACCTCCATGTGCACGTGATCGGTGGGCGTCCTCTGGCATGGCCTCCCGGTTGATGTCAGCGGCGAAGCGGCGCGGCGACAGCCAGACTGAGCACAGTTCAGTAGTGGCATGACCCACCAGCTTCAGAACCTGCGCAATCAGGCCGCCAAGCTGCGTCGGCTTTCGCAGCCCTACTTCTTTCCTTACACCGAAGACAACGGTTGGCAGTTCTTAGGACTGCTGGTGAGCCTGCTCTTCTGTGTGGCCGGGATCGTGCTGTTCCTGGTCACCGGGTTGATGAACGGCCTGTCGTGGCTGTTGCCGGAGTTGACCGGCCAGTACCTCGGTGGTGTCCAGTCCTCCCTGGCCATGCTCTGGTCCCGTGGATGGGGGGCGGGGATTAGTGCCCTGTTCGTCCTGGGGGCTGTGGTCTTCGCTTCCGTGCGGGGCCAACTCAGGCATCGCCGCTGGCTGCCTTGGCTGTTTCTCGGTCTGATCATCCTGATGCTGTTGAGCGTGAACGGCATCAATGCCGGCATCACATTCATCGCCAGGGATCTGACGAATGCGCTGATTTCCAAAGACGGCGATGCGTCGTATCGCAACCTCTGGATCTATGGCGCCTGTTTTGCGGTCGCGCTGCCGATTCGCAGCCTGCAGTTTTATTTCACCCAGAAACTGGGGCTGTTCTGGCGGGAATGGTTGTCGCTGAGCCTGGTGGACGACTACCTGCGGGATAGGGCCTATTACGTGCTCAATCCCAATGATGAAGCGGCCACCAATGTTGATAACCCTGATCAGCGCATTTCCGAGGATGTTCGTGATTTCACGGCTCAGGCCCTGGGATTCGCGCTGAATATCTTTGACTCGATCCTCACCTTTTCCCTCAACATCCTCATCCTCTACTCGGTGAGTGATGGGCTTACCTTCGCGCTTCTGGCCTATGCATCGGCAGTGTCCGTTCTGATGATTGTGGCTGGCCGCAAGTTGGTGCGGTTGAACAATTTCCAGCTGCGTTTTGAAGCGGATTACCGCTATGGCCTTGTGCGGGTGCGTGACAACGCCGAATCGATTGCCTTCTATGCCGGAGAGCAGCAGGAATCCAAGGAGGTGACGCGTCGCCTAGCCACCGTCGTTGAGAATTTCAATCTGCTCATTGTCTGGGAGGTGCTGTTGCGGGTGCTGCAGCGCTCAAGCATCTACGCCAGCAATTTCATACCTTATCTGATCCTTGCAGCACCGATTCTTGCCGGTGAAATGGATTACGGCGGCTTCGCTCAGGCGAACGTTGCTTACAACCTGGTTGAGGGATCGTTGTTTTTCATCATCTACAACATCGAAGCCTTGGCTCGTTTTTCGGCATCGATCAACCGGCTTGAAGGTTTTCAATCGAACATCTCCAATCTGGATCGCGAGGAGTGGAGTGATTACGTGCCGCGGATCCTGCCATCCGAACACCTTGCGCTTCAGGGGGTGACGGTCAAAACACCACGCACTGACAACGTGCTGGTTCGTGACCTCAGTTTTTCACTGGACAGCGCCGAGGGGCTACTGGTGGTGGGCCCCTCAGGCTGCGGCAAAACCTCACTGCTGCGGGTGGTAAGTGGTCTTTGGGGCTCGCCGACGGGCACCGTCTATTCCCCGGGGCAGGGAGACCTGTTGTTCATACCCCAAAAGCCCTACATGGCGTTGGGATCCCTGCGTGAGCAGCTTTGTTATCCCCTCGATCAGGCCCGTTTCAGCGATGAGCAGCTTCGGGCTGTTTTGGATCAGGTGATGCTGGGCAAATTGCTGCAGCGTTATCCCGACTTCGACATCAAGCAGGACTGGCCACGGCTGCTCTCTCTGGGTGAACAGCAGCGTCTGGCTTTTGCGCGGTTGCTGCTCAATTCGCCCAAGGTCGTGGTGCTGGATGAAGCCACCAGTGCACTGGATGTCGAGACCGAATCCCGCCTTTATTCCCTGTTGCGAGACCGGGAGGTGGCCTTCATCAGCGTGGGTCACCGGCCAACCCTGAAGGACTTCCATGACACTGTTCTCGAGCTCAGCGGCGATCTCGACTGGCGGCTGATCCCGGCGACCAGCTATGACTTCGGGCGTTCCTGAACCGGCCGGATGACCTCCACCAGCGAGACCCCTGACACCACGTCCGTTCCGGAGACGTCAGCCACCACCAACGATGTGCCTGCCTTCGGCTGGAGTGGCTATGCCGAGCGGGTGAATGGCCGCTTCGCCATGGTGGGTTTTGTGGCTGTGCTGATCATCGAGGCCCTCAGCGGCGACACGTTTCTGCATTGGGCGGGTCTGCTTCCCTGATCAGGGCAGGCGGATCAGATCCACATCCCAGCGGCCGTTCCGGCTTACCTGCACCGCCAATCGCCGGCCTGAGCCGTCCAGGCTGACGCTGCGGGGCACACCTGGCGGATCCAGGGGAAGCCGTTGCGTCGCCCCAACGTTGCGCCGGTAGAGCACCAGTTCGGTGCGGTCTTCCCGCTGCTGGACCACGGCCAAGCGTTGCCCATCGGCACTGACGCTGACGCTGATCGGTTGGGCATCCGCACGGTTGAGGCCCGGCAGTGGGACAGGGTTGCGACTGCTTAGGTCGATCAGTTCGACCCGCTCACGTCCATTGCGTTGGCCCAGGCTGGCCAGCCAGCGTCCCCCCAGAGATGGATCCCGCCGGCTGTTCACCGATTGACGCAGCATGCCGTTTAGGTCGGGCCGGGGGGTGGGCCTGGGGCTGCTGCACCCGGTCATCAGCATCAGGCTGAAAAGCAGAGCGATGTGGATCATGGCTCTGACGACAACGCCGGTGTGGAGAGGCTCTGCCCCGGCGGACGGTCCGGTTCGAGCAGATCACTCAGATCCAGCAGTTCCACGCGCCACCGGCCCTGATCCGTCACCTGGAGGGCGATTTGCTGTCCATCTGGCGCCAGGCTGAGCTGCACCGGGTCTCGGCCCCCCGGGAGGGGCAGGGGATGCATCCGGCCATTTAGACGATCGGTCACCACCGCGAGTCGGCGTCGCCCCCGCTGGGTGATCGCTGCCAGGTAGCGGCCGTTCCAGCTCAAAGAAGGGGAGCTGTGGGGCTGATGTCGGCTCAGCTGAGGAACAGACACAACTGATCTGTCGCTCAGACGCCGCAGCTGCACCGTAGGTCTGCCGCCGCGATCGCTGATGACCGCCAGCCACTCACCACTGCCACTCAGGGCTGGTGCTTGCTGACTGGTTGCGAGTAACGCACCACCGGCCCGTTCACGGCGACCGTTGCAGCCCGCCAGCACCACACTGGCGAGCAGGATCAGCAGCGGGCGAGGCAACTTGCTCAGTCGTCGAAGCGGGAGCTGTTGTCCCGCGGTCTGCCGGACGAGGGCCGTGAGCTGCGGGGGGGTTGGCGATTACTGCTGGGCCGGTTCGAAGCCAGTGGCGGTTCCGCGGATCGTCTGGAGTCACTCGCGGCACCCGCATTGGCGCTGGGGCGGCCCCGGTTCGGTGCCGCACTGCTCGGCGCTGAAATGCGGCTGGGGGCGAAGGCGGCATCTTCTGCTCCTGAGGGAGCGGGTTCGCCGGAAGGACGCTCAGGGCGCCCTATCGGACGGCTGCCGCGGCGTTGTTCGTCTCGATCCGTCCTTCTGGAGCCAAAGTCGGGGCGTCGTTCATCCCTGGCTTCGCCGGCGCGGAAGCGAGCCATGCGGCGGGAGCGTTCATCGTTTTGCTCCCAGCCGGAATCGCCTTGATCAGGTCCTGCGGAGCGACGGCTGGCGGCTTCCTCAGGAATGGCGGCACGGCTGGCGCGACGCGGCCGGTAGAACTCTTCTTCGGGCCGGTCTTCGGCGTCATCGTCGCGGCCGGAGAAGCGGCGTCGCACTGGTTGGGGTTCATCAAAACGGTCGTAACCGCCGTCTTCCCAACCGCCTCGGAGACCCCCTGGGCCTCCGCCACGGGCCGGTGCCGGTTCGTCATCGAAATAGGCGGAGCGCCGTGCCTGCTCCGTGGCGACGCCGCGCAGGCGCACGCTTTCATAGGCGAAGAACACGGTGGTTCCCGCCAAAAGGAACTGGCCGAACTGGAGAATTGGGTCGAGGCGCCAGCCCTGGAAGAACAGGATGCCGCCGCAGAGCAGCCCGATGGCTGCAAAGAAGACGTCGTAGTCCCGAGCCAGGGCGGGCTTGAACGATCGCATGAAATAGAGCAGAGCGCCGCCGACGGCCAAAACGATGCCGACGATGCTGGCCCAATTGAGACTGGCGTTAACCAAAGCTCTGCTTCCGCTTAGGAATCAGTCTACGAGGGGCGCCAGTGGCAGATCAGAGCTTGCGATCGACTTGGTCGGTCTGGCTCAGCAGGAACAGGGCAATGGAGGCAGGAATCACGACGATCACACCTCCCCAAAGGAGACTACTTAGGAAGTTGGAGAGGGAGGGGGTCATGGAGTTACTGCCGTCTGCATCAAAGCCGTGCTGATCTTAAGAAGCGATGCCGTCTTTCTACGATGAGGAGACGATTTGCTTTGAGCTTTGTGACGCCGCTGCTGCTCCAGGCCCTGCCAGTTATCCACCTGTTTCTCGGCCTGCTTTTGGCTGCCTGGACCCTGGCATTCCTGCTGCGAATCGTGCTCACCTGGTATCCCCAGGTCAACCTGAATCAGGGGGCTTGGGCTGTGGTGGCTTGGCCGACGGAGCCTGTGCTAGCGGTCAGCCGCCGCGTGATCGCCCCGATCGGTGGGGTCGATGTCACCCCGGTGATTTGGGTGGGCTTGATCAGTCTCGTGCGCGAGTTATTGGTCGGTCAGCAGGGGCTGCTCTCACAGATCCTGATGAACGCCCAGGCGGCTGCCTGAGCTCAGGGGAGCATCTCTTGTTCCACAAACTTGGTGTGCACATCGCCGTTGATGAACTCCGGCCGATCCAGCATCTCCAGGTGGAATTCCACTGTTGTTGGGATCCCAGTGACGGCACATTCGTTCAGGGCTCGCTTCATCCTGGTCATGGCGTGGTCGCGATCCTTGCCCCAAACGATCAGCTTTCCGATCAGCGAGTCGTAGAAGGGTGGGATGTCGTAGCCGGTGTAGACGTGGCTGTCGACGCGCACACCCGGCCCGCCGGGGGGCAGCCATCCGGTGATGCGTCCGGGGGCGGGACGGAAGTTATGGCGTGCATCCTCAGCATTGATCCGGCATTCGATCGCATGGCCGGTGAGTTGGATCTCCTCCTGGCGCACGCTGATGGGTTCGCCACCGGCGATGCGCAACTGCTCAGCGATCAGATCCACACCCGTGACCATTTCGGTCACCGGGTGCTCCACCTGGATCCGGGTGTTCATCTCCATGAAATAGAAGCCCCCGCTGTGGTCCAGTAGGAATTCCACCGTTCCGGCGCCCTCGTAATTGATGCTTTGGGCAGCAGCTACGGCGGCTTCGCCCATGCGGCGGCGCAACTCGGGATCCAGGGCGGGGCTTGGGGCCTCCTCAAGCAGTTTCTGGTGACGGCGCTGAATCGAGCAGTCCCGCTCGCCAAGGTGCACCACGTTGCCCTGGCGGTCGGCCAATACCTGCACTTCCACGTGGCGCGGCCGATCGATGAATTTCTCCATGTACAAGCCGGGGTTGCCGAAGGCGGCTTCCGCTTCACCCTGGGCTGCTTTGTAGAGGCTTTCCAGCTGACTGGCGTCTGGAACAAGGCGCATGCCGCGACCGCCGCCGCCGGCGGTGGCCTTGATCATCACGGGATAGCCCATCTCTTCGGCCAGTGCGGCCGCCTGGTTTGTGCTGCTGAGCAGACCTGCACTGCCAGGGACCGTGGGAACCCCCACCGACTCCATGGTCGATTTCGCGGTCGACTTGTCCCCCATCGAGCGAATCGCTTGGGGGGACGGTCCAACGAAGGTGAGGCCATGATCACGGCACATCTCGGCGAACTTGTCGTTCTCCGCCAAAAAGCCGTAACCGGGGTGGATGGCGTCAGCACCGCGGGAGGTTGCGGCCGCCAGGATGTTGGGAATGTTGAGGTAGCTCTTGCTGCTCAGGGCTTCGCCTACGCAGACCGCTTCATCTGCGAGCTGCACATGCAGAGCGTCTTTATCAACCGAGCTGTAAACCGCCACGGTGGCAATGCCGAGCTCGCGGCAGCTTCGAATGATTCTGAGGGCAATCTCGCCGCGGTTGGCGATCAGCACTTTGCCGATGGGCATCCCGCAGCATGTTCAGGCCTGAGGCCGGATCGTATCAGCGCAGACCGAAGATGCCGAGAGCGAAGACCCCGCCCGGTATGATCTGACCTCGACAACACCCGAGTGGTGAAGTCGACCACGCGGATGTGGTGGAATTGGTAGACACGCACGTTTGAGGGGCGTGTGGCTTCGGCCTTGCGAGTTCAAGTCTCGCCATCCGCATTTTTTTTCTTTGGCCCGTCCCCGCGCAGCAGAACCAGGACCGGCCGTTGTTCTCGTTTCGAACGGTCCCGGTGAGCTGACCACCTGGGTACGACCCCTGGCCGAACGGCTGCACGCCAGCGTTCGCTTGCGTCCTCGGTCTTCGAGCGCACCAGCGTCCCTGCACTTGGTGTTGGTGCCCTGTCCCAATGCCACCGGCCAGGAGCGCGCGGCGGCGGAGCCTTGGGGCTTGTTTGAGCGCATCGTGCCGGCAGGACGCTTCTGGTCGCTGCTGTTGCGTCCCCAGCGCTACGGCCCATGGCCGCAGAAGGGTGTGGTGGTTTTCCTGGGCGGAGATCAGTTCTGGACTGTCCTGCTCTCGGCCCGTCTCGGCTACCGCCACATCACCTATGCCGAGTGGGTGGCGCGTTGGCCGGGCTGGAACGATCGGATTGCGGCGATGTCGGACGCGGTGCGGCGCCAGCTGCCGGTCCGTTACCAGCCCCGATGCCGCGTTGTAGGCGATCTGATGGCGGATCTGTCGTCCTTCGCCCGCCGCGAGGATCCCCTCCCTGAGGGCCGGTGGGTGGCCCTGCTGCCGGGATCCAAGTCGGCCAAGTTGAGCGTTGGTATGCCCTTTTTGCTAGACACCGCGGATCGTCTGGCTCGGTTGCAACCCGGATGCCGCTTTCTGCTGCCGCTGGCTCCCACCACAAGCGTTGATGAGCTGCTGCGTTTTGCCGGCGCATCCAACCCGATTGCTGCCCCCTACAGCGCCTCTGTGGCGTCGCTTGACCGGAGTGGGTCTGTGACAGAGATCGTGACCGCGGCGGGGACCCGAATTCTTCTACTGGAGCAGCATCCGGCTCATGGCCCCTTGAGCCAGTGCGCCCTGGCCCTGACCACGGTCGGTGCCAACACGGCCGAACTCGGCGCCCTTGCGGTGCCGATGATCGTGATTGTTCCCACCCAGCACCTGGAGGTGATGCAGGCCTGGGACGGCGGGCTGGGGCTGCTGGCGCGACTGCCGGGTCTGCGGCGTCTGATCGGAGTTCTGTTGACCCTCTGGCGTCTGCGCAACAATGGGTTTATGGCTTGGCCCAACATCAGCGCGGGCCGCGCCGTGGTGCCGGAGCGGGTGGGGGCGATCACCCCCGAGGCGATTGCGCTGGAGGCCTGCGATTGGCTGAACGCGCCCGAGCGGTTGGAGGGTCAGCGCCAGGACCTCAAGGCCTTGCGGGGAGAGCCAGGGGCTGTGGCGGCATTGGCCGCCGAGGTGAGGGGGTTGCTTCCTCGAGAGCTCAACGCTTCCTAGGCTCCTCTCAACTATGGTTTCGACGACCATGACCCCTTCCAATCCGGTCGAACGCAGCGCTGAGGAGTGGAAGCAATCCCTCACGCCGGAGCAGTTCCAGGTTGCCCGCTGCGGGGGTACGGAGCGGGCATTCACCGGGGCTTACTGGAACAATAAGGCCACGGGGATGTACCACTGCGTTTGCTGTGGTGCACCGCTGTTCAACTCTGAAGCCAAGTTCGATTCGGGCACGGGCTGGCCCAGTTTCTGGGACGGTGTGAGTTCCCAGGCGATCACCACCAAGGAGGATTTGACCCACGGGATGGTGCGCACCGAAATCAATTGCGCTCAATGTGATGCCCATCTCGGGCATGTCTTCCCCGATGGCCCCGCGCCCACGGGCCAGCGCTACTGCGTCAACAGCGCATCGTTGGACTTCAAGGCGTCCTGAACGACTTTCGGCGCCTTCGGCCCGTTTACCAGGGATCGTCGAGATCCTGGCTCCGGCGCTGGGGTGCTCTGTCTTCCATAGGTTCCACATCCAGGGGTTCTCCGGACTGCTGAACCGCGCGGCGGGAGGCTGGCATGGCCCGCCGCGGGGGCTGATCTTCGTAAGCAGCCTGTTCTTCGTAGGCAGGCTCCTGCTCGTAGGGCTCAGGCTCGTTGAAGGTCCGAGCCCGCTCAGCCGGCCGCTCGTCGTAGCGGGGAGGTTCGGCGTACCGCTGCTCGTTGTACCGCTGGGGCTCATCGAGGTAGCGGCGTTGCTGCATGGACTTCTGTCGTCGGTCCTCCAGTTCCACGTATTCCAGTTCTGCATCAGCCTCAAGCCGCTCGGCTTCTGAAGCCTTGAGACGCCGTTGCTCCTGCTCTTGCGGTTGGCCAGAGGTGAGCTGGTTTTCGACGGGCACCAGGTTGACCCTGTAGCGCTCCCGCTCCTGCTCTTCCCAGCTGGGGCCACCGACCCCAAGCTTCTCCAGCACGCCGCTGTTCAACTGTTTGAGCTTGTCTTCGGCACCTTCGTAAACAATGATCCGATCCGGGCCACTGCTGACGATCTCCTCCACCGGCATTTCCCAGGTGCTCAGCACCCCTTCACCCAACAGGGGCACGCCAAGGGCTCCCATCACCAGCGTGGTGAGCTCTCCGGTTTCGATGTCAAAGGCGAAGCCGAGGACCCGACCGAGCTGCTCGCCGGACTCGGTGATCACCTGGCAGTTGATCACCCGGCTGTAGCGCTCGGGGTTGAAGTTCTCACTCAAGGAGTCGGCGGAATCCACCAGGATCACGTCGCCCACCTGACGGATCCGGTCTAGCGGCATCCAGCGCGGCAGCCCTGGCAGAAAACGGGTCAGTGGGTTGTCCCGCAGTCCGACGGCGACCACTTCACGGCGGTCGATATCGACGATCACTTCACCCACCACACCCAGACGGCGGCCGGTGTCACGGGTGATCACCTGAGTACCCATCAGTTCGGAGCGCAACCAGAGGCGATCGCTGGGCACGCCAGTGGTGATGGCGTCGGTTGGGGTAGGGGTCGGGGTCAAGCGCGGGCCCTCGGCCATGGACTTTCAGATCATTGTGGCGCAGGGGTTCCGCCTGTCACGTTCAGATTGCACAGCGAAAACTTCGATCGTTCAGGCGGCATCCGGTAAACCCACCACCTGGGTGTGGGCGCCGCGGGCCTGGGTCACGCCGATGGTGCGCTGTGCCGCGCCGATCATTGGGCGGCGGTGGCTGACCACCATGAACTGGGCTGCCTCGGCTTGACGGGCGATCAAAGCAGCCAAGCGCTCCACATTGACGCCGTCGAGGAAGCTGTCCACCTCGTCGAGGGCATAGAACGGCGACGGCCTGAAGCGCTGCAGGGCAAATAGGAAGCTCAGGGCGGTGAGTGATTTCTCCCCACCTGACATCGAGGCCAGGCGCCGCACGGTTTTGCCCTTGGGATGTGCCACCAGGGTCAGGCCCCCTTCCAGGGGCTCCTCCGGGTTTTCTAGCTGAAGGTGTCCATCACCATCGGAGAGCGAAGCGAAGATCTCGCGGAAATGTCCGTCCACCGCGGTGAAGGCCTCCATGAAGGCGTCCTGGCGCAGGGTGGCCACCGTTTCGATCCGTAGAAGCAGTTCCTCCCGCTCGCTGTTGAGCACCTCGAGCCGTTCGTTCAGTTCGTTGAGCCGCTTTTCCAGGGCCTCCAGTTCCTCCAGCGCCAGCATGTTCACGGGCTCCAAGGCTTCCATACGTTGCTGGATCGCCTGCAGATCGGCCTGCACCGCCTCCAGGCCAGCCATGCGCAGGGCCTCCGGGATCTCTGGCCTCGGGTCCGGTAGGGCCTGCTCCATCTCTTGCAGGCGCACCGCACCGCTGCGCTGCTCTTCGATCAATCCTTCGCGGTCTTCCTTGAGCCGCTCCAGATTCCACTCGGCCTGCTGTAGGGCCTGACGCTGCCGGCCCACCTCGGCTTCCGCGGCATCCCTGGCCCGGCGTTGGCTGCCGAAACGCTCCTGCAGGTCGGTCTGCTGCTGCTCGAGCTGTTTGCGCTTGTCCTGGAGGTCGCTCTGCTGCTGGCGCCAGGCCCCATGGGCGCTGGCCAGGACCTTCACCGCCTCCTGCAACCGGGCTTCTTCGGCGGCCAGGGCCTTCTCCTGATCCCCCAGGCGTTCAATCGCCAGCTGCCGCTCGCGGCGGGCATTCACCAGCTGGTCACGTTCACTGCGGGCTGTTTCCAGCCGTTGGTCGGCGGCTTCCTGTTCCGCTTGCAGTTGGGCCCAGGCGGCGGCATCGTCGTTGTTACCGCCGTTGCGCTCCGCCTCATCCAAGGCCTGCAGCTCTGCGGTGAGTGGGGTGAGAGCAGCACTGATGGCTGCGAGCCGCTGCTGTTGCTCGGTCTGATCCTGCTGCAGTTTGTTGAGCCGTTCGGCCCGCTGGCGGCTGCGCTCGAGCAGGGGGCCGTGGTTGCGCCGGGCCGCATTGCGCTCGGCGATCAGGGCTGCTTGTTGCTTTTCCAGTTCGCGCAGCTGGGGTTTCTGCTGCTCGATCAGTTGCGCCAGCCTCGACTCCTCCCGCCTGCAGGCCACAAGGGATTCCCCCAGTTCCAGCAGGCGCCGCCGCAGGGGTTCGGCTTCGTCCTGATCGCTGCTGCGGCCAAAGCTGAGGCTGCTGCTGCGTTGGGAGAAGCTGCCGCCTGTCATGGCGCCGCTCTTTTCCAGCAGTTCGCCATCCAGGGTCACTGCCCTGGAGCGGCCCAGCTGTTGGCGAGCGCTAGCCAGGTCGGAGAACACCAAGGTGTCGCCGAAGACGTAAGCGAACACCTGGTCGTAGATCGGCTCGAACCGCACCAGTTCCACGGCCCGGCCTATCAGTCCAGCGCCGCTGTCCCCACCGGGGCGTGCCCCCCTGGCAAAAGCGGCTGATCCACTTCCACCAGAAGCTCGGATCTTGTTCAGGGGCAGGAAGGTGAGCCGGCCGGCACGGCGGCTCTTGAGCAGTTCGATGGCGCGGGCGGCGATGCGGTCGTCGTCGACCACCACCTGGCCGAGACGGGCTCCGGCGGCCACTTCCAAGGCGAGGCGATGGCGATCCTCCACCTCCCCCAGCTGGGCCACAGGACCATGGATGCCATCGAGGCCGGCCTCCAGCAGCAGGCGCAGGGCTCCGGTGCCGCGGCTTTCCTGAAGGGCATCCCGCCGGCTCTCCAGGCGAGCGATCTCCCGTTCCAAGCGGGTCTGCTCCTGTTCCAGTCGGCTGCGGGTGCGCTGTTGGATGGCGAGGGATTCGGCGGTCTGCTGGAGCTCCTGTTTCCCGTCGGCAATGGCTTGCAGCAGGTTTTGCCAGGTCTCCTCCAGGGTTGCGAGCTGTTGCTGCACGGCGTCACCGTCGGCGCCGTCCTGCTGCTGCTCCTGGGTGAGCTCATCCAGCCGTTCCCGTTCCTGGCGCAGCCGTTCCTGCAACTGCTGCTGTTCCTCCAACAAAGGAGCGACGCTGTTTTGCAACTCCTGACGCCGAACACTGCGGCGCTTCTGTTCCTCCACCCAGGCGCCTGAGCGGCCCGCCACATCCGCCAGCCTGCGTCGGGAAATCTCTACTGCCGCTTCAGCGGCTTTGCAGTGGTCTTCTGCGACGTTCAAGGCGTCCTGATGGGGATCGCGTTCCAGCTCCCGTGATTGGAGCTGCCACTGCTGGCGACGGGTGGCGAGGTCGTGGCGCTGCGCCTGCAGTTTCTGGCCTTCTTCTTGATGGAGGCTGGCCTGGCGTTCCAGTTCGCGGTTGCTGGTGTCGAGGCCAGCCAGTTCCGCCTGAACCGCCAGCAGCTGGTCCTCCCCCAGGGCCTTCACCTGCTCCTGCAGCAGGTTCAGTTCGGCCACAGCTTTGTTCAGCTGCTCCCGGCCGTTGGCAATGGCCGCGGCGTCTCTCTGTTCCTGGGCTTCCAGCGCCTGTTGGCGCGTGGCCAGATTCTTGAGGGCCAGCTTGGCTGCCTCATAGGCCAGCACCATTTCCTGGCGGCGTCCCAGTTGCAGCCGCTCTCTGAGCTCCTGGTACTGCCGGGCCTTGGCGCAGTCCTTCTCCAGTCGTTGGCGGCTGGCCAGCAGCTCCTGCTCAATGATCCGGCAGCGCTCCTGGCGCTCCTGCACGTCATCGAGCTTGCGGCGGGTCTGTTCGATCCGGGTGTCGAACAAGGCAACACCGGCCAGTTCATCGATCAGGCTGCGTCGGTCGCGGTTGCTCATCGAGACGATGCGGGTGACGTCCCCCTGCATCACCACGTTGCTGCCCTCGGGATCAATCCGGAGGCGACGCAGCTGGGTCTGCAGCTGCTGCAGGTTGCAGGGCACTCCTTCGGCGCTGTAACTGGAGCTGTAGGAGCCCCCCGGCATCACCCGCAGTTTGCGGGTGACCGTCCATTCCGTTTGTCCCGGTTGAATCCAAGGTCCCTCCGCCGGTGCCTCCAGGCCTTCCTCGGCCGCATCGGGCGTCCAGTCGCTCAGATCAAAGCGGACACTCACCGTTGTTTCAGCGGCCTTGCCGGCTTTGAGCATGCTGCTGTTGACCAGGTCTGGCAGGCGGTCTGCCCGCATGCCACGGCTGGTGGCCAGGCCTAGGCAGAACAGAACGCCGTCGAGAATGTTGCTTTTGCCGGATCCATTGGGTCCCGTCACGACGGTGAATCCCTCCTCAAGAGGGATGCTCATCGCTCCGCCGAACGACTTGAAGTGCGTCAGCCCAACCTGATTGATATGAACCAACAGGAACAGGGGCTTTCAGCAGGCCGAAGCTAGCGGAACCCACGAAAAGCTCAAGGGTTCGATAAGCAGCAGTGCCCAACTGCGATGCGCAGGCAGCCCTGAAGGTCGCCCTCGAGCTGCAGGGTGACCTCTGCATCCGTGGTTTTGGGGAGCACGCCGCTGTAGTTGCCGGCATGAATTCGTTCGGCCCAGCCCCGATCGCCCGAAACGGCAGCACTGCGTGGTTCCAGCCAGACCTTTCGATGCGTCGGCAGGGGGACCGCCGGTTGAGCTGCTTCGTTGAGTTGCGGCACTGTGGAGAGCCGCCAAGCTCGGCAGCTTTCCCCGTCCTCAAGCAGCAGATCGAAATGGCATCCAGAGGGGTCGTCCGGTGCTCCGGTGTGGCGCAGGAGGGCGTATCGCGGCAAAGACTTTCCCTCAGCCTTCAGTCTCCCTACCCTTCTAAAGGTTTCTGCCAACGGTCTTTATGGCCTCGCCATCGCCACAGCCCAACGGCAGATTCGAGCACCACTTCCGCGAACGTTTCGAAAGCCTGCTGCCGACAATTCAGGAGCGCTGGCCGGATCTGGCTGAGCACACCCTCGAGGCCACCAGAGGGAGTGTGGATGAGTTGGTTCGGTTGATCGAACAAAACACAGGCCTGACCCCGCAAGGGGTTCGCGAGCAACTGGAAGAGCTCCTCCATAACGCCGGTGACCGAAGCCGGGACTGGGCCGACAGCCTGGATCCCCTCGAAGAGCAACTGGAGCAGTTGCTGGATGAGTTGAACAGCACCCTGCGGCCGAAGATCGAGGCGCCTGTTCGCCAGCGACCACTGCTGGCTGTGGGTGTTGCCCTTGGTATTGGTTTGCTGCTGGGCAGCATGCTTCGCGGGGGGCGGCGTTCCTGATGGCCTATCAGAACTCTCCCCGCGGATTTGGAGCAGCAGCTCGGGTGACGGCACTGGCGGCGTCGGTGATGGACCTGCATGTGCGGATTGCGTTGCAGGAGGTGGATCGGGAAAAACGCCGATTGATCAGCGGTGGCTTGTTCCTCGCCATTGGTGGCACCGCCATGTTCCTGGCTTTGCTGGCGGGTGAAGCTTCGTTGCTGCTATGGATCCAGGCCCAGTGGGAGCTGGATTGGATGCGCGCACTGTTGACCCTCGCCGTGGCCAATCTGGTGCTGGCGGGTATCAGCTTGCGTATTGGTGGCCAAGTGCTGAAAGGGCCTTTCCTTCCTCAAACACTGGAGGGACTGATGAAAACGGTACGGGCGGTGATCGGACGGGTTTGAACGATTTAAAGAGGAATTAAAGCTGGGTTAAAATGGCAATAATGTTCAAGGATGAGAAGTTCTGGGTTGGCTCGATGCCCTGAATTTCTTTGGCTTGGATCCATCTCTTTCCCGTACAGACTTTTCGAATCAAGACGTTCCTGGTTCGAATACGTTGATAATTGTTGCTGGCCCTTGTGGATTGGGGAAGTCGACTCTTCTGTGGGATGCTAATAAAGAAAACTGCCTTTGTTTGGGCCGGAGTTCTCCCAGTGTTTCAGAAAGTCGTGCAGGGATCGAAGTTATCTAGAGCACGATGATTACAAGCTTGCGTGGCGCAAGAGATCTTTTTTCAGGCCAGTCATGTCAAGTTGCTGGCTCGACAGGTTTCATTGCCTCAGTTTGTGTTGCTGCATGTGGATCTCTACTAGGTGTTGAGCGGAATTGACTCCTCCTGTTGACCCTGTTCTCTTCGGAAACGTGTTCTGCTGAAAGAGGGTCGGGACGAGAAAGGTAATGGCCAGCACCGTGCAAAAACAAAGCTCGCAAAGCGTTCTATTGGCAGTTTGCAATTGCCCTCTGAAAATGATCAGATGATGCATGCTTATTCTTCAGCACCCATTTTTCAAGCGTTTCAAACGCATTCTTGTGAATACAGTTCGTTGTGAGTATTCAGAAAATGCTCGGCACTTATCAGCAAGGAAAGCAAAGATGAGTGCAAACGGGCTGACGTCTCAGGCGCAGCTCCGATACAAGTATTTTCAGGCGCCAGATCCGATGGCCCAAGTCATTCATCAAGAGCTGTATGCATCTTGGGAGCGGAGCCTCTCGCTTTTTGAGTCCGCCGCTTTATTCACCACGCAGGTCTCTGAATCCGGGGATCTTTTGCTCAACAGTTCGCTGCTTGTTGCGGGGTGGAGCAAGCGTTTTCAGCGAATCTCGTATTGAAGCCACCGGCAATCGATGCCGCCGTTGCTTACAGGAATCCGCCGTGATGCTTTCAGCCGAAGCGCACCGGTGAGTTTCGGATTGCCACTGAGCAGCCACAGCTGCCAACCGGAGGCTTCCTGGCGTACGAATTGCCCTAGGGCGCTGTAGAGCGCATCGAGTTCTTGTTCCTCGCCGATGCGCTGGCCGTAGGGCGGGTTGCAGATCAATACCCCTGGGCCTTCAGGTAGGGCGTTGGCTTCGAATGAGCCGGTGCAGATGCGGATGACTCCACTCAGGCCGGCGGCTTCCACGTTGGCGCGGGCCTGATCGGCAATAGAGGGATCCTTTTCGATTCCCAGGAGCGGGGGAAGGGTGAGGTCTCCCCTGCGGCGTTGCCGGGCGCGATCGACTTCCTTGTCCCAGAGCTCGGGCTGGAAATCGGCCCAGCCTTCGAGGGCAAAGTGGCGCTCCAACCCCGGGGCCTGCTCCAATGCGGCCAAAGCCGCTTCGATCAAGAGCACTCCGGATCCGCAGCAAGGGTCCACAAGCGGCTGGCTTCCATCCCAGCCCGTCAGGCGGATCAGACCAGCGGCCAGATTTTCCTTCAACGGTGCAGCTCCCATGGCGGCCCTGTAGCCACGGCGGTGCAGGCTGCCGCCACTGCCATCGAGGCTCAGCTGTGCTTCCCCGCGGCCGAGGTGTAGATGCAGGGAGAGGTCGGGGTCGTCGAGATCGATGGAGGAACGCTCCCCCCAGAGATCCCGTTGTTCATCTACAAGGGCGTTTTTAACCTGCAATGCCGTGAAATGGCTGTGGTTCAGCCCCGCTGCCGTTCCGGTCACATCCACCCGGAAGGTCATTGATGGATGCAGCCAGCGTTCCCAGTCGAGCGCTTGGCGGATGCCGTCGTAGAGGTCGTCCCGGCCCTGGCAGGGGAAGCACGCCACCTGCCGTAAAAGTCGGAAGGGCAGTCGAGCCTGAAGGTGCAGCCGGTACAGGCAGGCTATGTCCGCTTCGAAGCTGACGGCACGCCGGCCAGGCTTCACGCCATGGGCACCAAGGCCGCTGAGTTCTTCACCGCTGGCTGCTTCCAGGCCTTGGGGCACAACGGCAACAGCGGATAGCCGGTTTGTTCGACCCAAGGGCGTTGTGCTCAAGGCCACCACTCCTGTCAGAATGACAGGGTCCGGCTTAGTCGGACTAGGTGATCCACACCAGTGTTTCGGACAGCGGTTCGATTCCGCTCAGCTCCATTCTCCCTCACGGGGCTGCAATGGTTTCGACGGGGCATGAGGAGGGTGACTGAAGCCTGCTCGGTGAGAGCAAACCCGTAACTGCGAACAACATCGTTCGTTTCTCCCGTCAAGCAGCCCCTGTTGCTGCCTGACCCTTAGGGGAGATGGGGTGAAGTCAGCCTTATCACCCAATTGACTCACGGGGGCTGGAAGGCCCCCTCCAACACTGCAAACACTGACTCCGAGCTAGTTAAGACATCGGGGTCGGAACACCTTGCATCAAAAAGCGCATCAAAGCCGCTGCCAGCTGTCCTCGACGGCATGGACAAGGCGGAGGCGCTTGCTTACGTCTCACGTCTCTTTGATGCAGCCCAAGCCGGTGCTGCTGTCTGGGGCGATGCCTTGCTGATTAAGCGGTTCATCACTCAGTGCAGTCGCACGGACTCCGAAGCCACCAGGGCGGCCTACCGCTTTGAGATCAGGGAGTTCTGTCGCTGGCGCGAGCGCAATCACCCACATCTGCATCTGCGGGAGATCAACCCTGCTTTCTGCCAGGACTGGGTGTCCCAACTGCGGGAACAAGTTGAGGAGGGGCTGATGAAGCCTCGAACCTTTAACCGCAGGATTGCTGCCATCAGTTCCCTGTACCGATGGGCGGCTGAACCAAGCCGCTCAGCGGTCACAGGGGTGCCGCGTAATCCGATGCCACCGCGCTCGATGCTGATGGCAAGCAAGAGCACCAGGCCGCTGACTGCTGAGCAGTTCGGGCTGTTGATGGCAGCCATCACGAGGGCCGCTCACTTGGACCCCAAAGCCCAACGCGACTACGTGCTCATCAAGGGTGCGTACTTGCTCGGATGCAGGGTTTCTGAGATCGCGGCTATCCGTTGGAAAGACATCGAGGCACTCGATGACGGAGGCCAGATTCACCTCTTTGGAAAAGGATCCAAGCGACGCACTGTTCGCGTATCGCCAGCAACGCTTGGCCTCTTTCAAGGACTTGGCCGCGGCTCTGATGAAGAGTTCGTCTTCCCTAGTCCCAGGCGGGATGGGCATCTCACACGCCAAGCCATCGGGCAGGTCTGCCGCAAGTGGGGCAGAGCCGCAGGGTTCCACGTTCACCCACACCAACTGAGGCACAGCCATGCCACACACGCTGTGCAGAGGGGCGTGGACGTATTCACGCTTCAAGCCACGCTCGGTCACTCGTCAAGCGCGACTACTGGGCATTACGTGGCTGCAAATCCTCTGGACAGCAGTTCTCTGCGTCTTGGTTGATGCAGTCATCTCTGCCCACTGACGAAGAGCTGGCGAAGCTCTACAGGTGGACGCTCCACACGAAGTGGGGCGTCTCAGGTGCGCCTGGTTCTGGCATCGGTGCGAAGGAGGACTTCACCTGCATGTGCAATCGCTGCTTAGAAAGTCGCCGAGATCGTTGGAAACAGGAGCAAGTGTCTTAAGCGGACTTAAGGCAAGAAAAAAGCCCCTTGGAGTCTCCATGTCCCCAGGGGCTTTTGTGCCAGGGCACCACACCGTAAGCACCGATCTAATAATAACAAATTCAGCTAATCTATTTGTATGTTTTAGTGCAAAATCTATGAAGGGATTTTCAACTGTTGAGTCCCGGTTAGTTGCGGTGAGTATTGGCCGTTTAGAAGCCCTAAAAAGAGCGGAAAACATGGACGATGACTGCCCTCGTCCCCCAGAATGGATGCACGATCTGAGTTCGCCTCAGTCGCGCCGAACCGCAGTCGAGGTCTTGCATGTCTGAGTTAGACACCCTCCTGGAATCTGGGTTTCAAGAGGCAGCCAATCGTGAAACCTTCGCCCGTCAAATCGAGGCGAAGATCAAGGAAATTCCTGGTGCAGCTGCACTGATTCCTGCTCGCCGTTATGGAGAGCCAGTTAATGCAGAAAAAATCCGAGCAAGCCTCACACTTCGCTCATTGATTGAAGCCAAGTCTCCACAGCTTGCTGTTTACTTTGGCCTCGATGCAGGTGTTGCTCACCGCAGGCTTGAGGAGAAGGAAGCCCGGGAGCTGCTCAAGCAGCGGATGCAGATGCTGACCGAGAAGTCCCGCGCCGCCAATGAGCAGGCACGGCAGGACCGTGAAGTCCGCCAGAACCTGGCTCCCTGGCAACGCGCTTATCGGGGGTTCTGATGCTTGCTCGACCGCATCCCCTCTGGGGCCACATCTTCCACGTTCAAGCCGGTGACATGCAGCGGCTGACGACTCGCCTGCTGGATTTCCGCGACAAGGCTCTGGAGGTTGATCCCCAGCACACGGGGATGCCTGAGGACTTCAAGACTTACTGCCGGATCAGCTGGTTGCCAGCACATATCGGCAAGCCGTTTTATCGGAATCAGGCTCAAGCCCACATCGACGCGCTTGCGCTCAAAATCCAGAACTTGAACAAGGACATCGAGCGGTCTGCTGGGTCTCTGATGGATCAGCGCGATGCAGCCGTAGCTGAGCGCGAGTGGCTCATGCACGAGCTGGCTCAACTTTCCGGAACTGAGGTTGAGACGTAATGGCGAGCATCCTTGATGGTCTTGGCCTTGAGGGTTCAGTCCTTGATGGCCTCGCTGAATGGCCTGCATCGACAACCAGAAAAGAGTGGTTCGCCATCACTCGTGGGCTGATCCAGCAGACCATTGCCGAGATGGATTTAGACCCTGCCGCCATGGCTGAGGTCGAGGAGGCGTTCATCGGAGCTGGATTGCTATGAGGGGCCCCACCAAGACCGGCAGGGGTAGATCCACTGCGCTGCAACCGATCTCGGCGAAAAAGCACCTCAAAACCGGCCGCTCAACCGACAGGCTCAGATCCACTGCGCTGCAGTCATTCTCAGCGAAAACATGGCTCATAACCTGCAGGCTATGGGCCCGGGCACAAGACGCACCATGACCCGCAAGCGCGTTACTGCCAGCGAGAAGAAACAGCGGCACGAATGGGCGATCCGGCAGATAGATGCCGGAATGGGTCTCAGCGAATTAACTGCCGTTACTGCCGAAACATGGGGGTGCAGCCGCAGAAACGCCCGTGATGTCGTCTGTGCGGCCCACAAGGACTGGCTAGATGCTGCCTACGGATCTGAGGAGATCGACCAGAAGGACTTGCTTTTTCAGCAGGTGGGGCGGCTAGAGCGCATCGCCCGCAAGGCGGAAAATTCGGGCCAATTTTCTGCCGCCGTGGGCGCGATAACGGCACTAAACCGAATGATGGCGTTGGGTGCTGACCAGAGAGGTTTCCGGGGTCATCGCCCCAACGGGCACTACTACCGGCGCTGAGCTTGAAGGCGTTGTAGGCAAGCCTCTTCGCTCTCAACTGGTGGGACCGTGCGTGGCTCGGTTTGGTGCAACTTGGTTCCTTCCCAAATGCTCTGTGAGTAACGGCGGAACTCTTTCATCGCGATCCGCTGCTCTTCGGCATGGCGTAGCTTCCGCCGGTCTTCATGACACTCGATACGGAGACGGAATTCGGTCTCGCTCTCTTTTTTGGCCCACTCTTGGCGCTCTCTGATTTCGGCAATGTCATTGATGACCTTGCTCGCGAAGTTCATCCCTACAGCGAGCGCGACGATTGATCCAAGGGCGATCAGCAAGCCTTTGGTGGTTTTGTCCATGCCGTCAGTGTGGCGCTGACTGTCTCAATAGTCCTTATGGAGCCACTTTCCGCTCGCACTCAGCTTCCGCTTTTTTGGCGGCTTCGGTCTGTGCAACCCATCCTTCATCCGAAGAGCCCTGGAAATCCTTCATGTACTCCGTGATCAGCGGATCCATGCACACCATCATTCGGGCCCGATACCTAAGCCGTTGATCTTCTTGCCTGGATTTCTCGATCTTTTCCAGCTCTCCCCCAATCTTTCCCAGGACCCTGCCAAGGATCTGACCACCACCAATAAGGATCACCACGCTGCAAGCGCCGATAACAAAAGCCTTTGTGGTCTTGTCCATGCCCTCAGTGTGGCGCTGACCTTGCAATAAAAAAGGGCGGGTTCTTCAGGCCCGCCCTCATCCGTCTTCTTTTCTTGCGGTGACGGCCACAAGTCAAGATCCGCAGCTCTGCGGAGCGAGACCCTAGTGACGAGTTTCCAGAAGTGGGTTTGAGCTGTTTCTTGTCCTCGCTGTCAGCACTGACCGAGCCGTCGGAAGTGACCCCACTGACCGACACCAGGGACACCAACGACAGTTCGGACAGCTGTGACAGGACGGCTATTCGGTGGGCTTGAAAGCGATCTCAGTGCCGTTTTCTGTGGTCTCGGCCTTGCTCTCCAGCAGCCCGTTGCCCTCAAGGGATCGCAGATGACGCAACGCTTTGCGGTCTTTGTCCTTGTAGGCGTCGCAGTGCTGAACCACGTCCCTGCGGGTCGTGCGCTTGAACTCCCTCCATCGTTCGCGACACAGCTCCAGAACGTCAGCCATGGCGTCGGAGAGCTTGTCCTCCGTCTCCTGTTTGAACAGGGCTTCCAGCTGCTCGGCAGCGTCACCCTCCAAGGTCCAGTGGGCTGCGTGTTGCAGGACCAGGAGCTGGAGGTCTTCCTCACGGCCTTCGGTCTCAAGCAGCACCCGCTTGTCGGCCTTGCACTCGCGACGTTTGAACCAGGAAAGGCAGATCACCTGGCTGAACGCTGCGGGCAGTGCTGTGGTGCCTCGTGATGCCGCGACCGCACCTTCACCCTGACGGCTGTGACCGCTGTGGTGGAGCACAACCGGTGTTACCGCCTGCCCCAGCAGTGCAATTGCTGTTTACTCCAGTAGTCGAGATGAGCCCTGGCGGTAGCTATGTCGTCGCAGTAGATACGGCTGCCGTTTAACTCAGCTAAGTAGCGGGGGTTGCTATCACCCATCAGCATGCGAATTGTCCCGCCTAGTTTTGTTCTCTGAACAAGTGAAGGGGCAAGAGACATACTCGTCGCCTCCAATTCTTTTGAGGGAGAAAATATGTTGCTAGTGCCGTGAGAGGCAAGCTGCTTGTGAACGAAAATAAAGTACCTAGGTATTTATCCTCGCCAACCCGTTGTCCGGGTTTGGGTTAAGTACTTAGTTCCAACAAGAGACTTCTGTCTTAGGAATAAGTCAGTTCTAACTGAGAGGTCCCATGAAGGGTTTTCTGAAGTGGTTTGGAGACGCTTTTGCTCATGCAATGGGCGCGATTGATGCAGAGGAAAAGAGCCATGTTCCTCCCCCAATTGGCATGACTCCTTACCGAGATACCCCGATGAAGAGAGGGCATGACTACTAGCTCTGAGCTTTTCCACTGCCACTAACGGCATTGGACTGATGGGGACAATCTTTCCTCCTGATCTCTATGAGGCAGGAGGTTATTTTTTGAATCGCGTAGGCAATTGTCTCTACATGTTCACTACGCCACTCTTGACTTTGGTGGCTTTGATTGCTGAAGAAATGAGTGTTAAGACCGATTGCCTTGTGCGTGTCCGCTGACGAGAGTGAGTCCACTGAGATCGGAGGCGTCAATGAGAGACGACGGTCCAACCGAGCAGGTTTTAGAAGTCGCCTGACCTTTCGAGCATCTGCTCCACGAGTTTTCTCACCATCCATGGGCTTGCCCTAAATCTCGGCACCATCACTGCCGGGGGGCACTCAACACTGAGTCAGAAGGTCCATTACCTGGAACCTTGGCCCCAGGAGCTTGAAAGGCCCGACACTTCGCCCGACGCCAGAAATGGCATACGGCATGGCCCCTGTTCCGTCATCACAGGGGTGTCGGAAGCGAGCAATAGGAGAGGTCACCCCATTCCTGTCGTAGGTGGGCTGGCCTCTCATCCCCTGATCAGCACGTTCGCCCTCCAAACAGGGTGCAGTCCGACTTGGGTCAAGGAACGGGGACCCGAGCAATCTTGAGGTCGATTCATGAGCACGCTCTTGTATCGCGGACACACTTACGAGCATCAACCTGCAGCTCAAAAAGTCTGCAAACAGCTGAGTTACCGAGGCCAGGAGTACAACACCTGTACGGAACACCAACCAGCTGATTTGCATCCTCATCTGAGCTACCGAGGAATTGGCTACGACAAATCCCTTGAGGCAGAGGAGGAGTGCCGACTCCGAAATGATCGCCAGTCCTACTTTTCTTTGGCCCGGAGGATCGTAAGAGCGCAGTTCCAATTCGCAGATGAATCAAGAACGCAGCAGCTCTGGCAAGAAGTTGCTGATCGAGGCATGGATGTCGATCGCATTACATATTTGATGTACGGATGCCAGTTTCAAGATGATGAGACTGCGATGTTGATCGCAGACCAGGAGTATCAGATGAAATCACATCGCTGATTGGGAGATAGATCAAACGCATAAACGAGCGAGCTAGGCCGTCTCTCCACCGGGAGGGGCGGCCTTCCTCTTTGTCGGAGATTCAGCTGTTAGAGCCCGAGAGCTTTCTTCCTCATGGCTTGGTACTCCTCGTCCGTGATGAGCCCCTTCTCCTTCATGGAATTGAGTTCCGTGAGTTTCTGCTCCATTGAATCTGCGGAAGCAGATGGTGTTTCAACTTTTTCGACGACCCTCTCGAGCTTGGTGACTTCTTTGGCGCCTTCGCCGGGCTCTGGTTTACCCGCATCCACCCATTTCGCGACGAGGGCCGCCATGTCTCTCTTGTATTGGTTTTCTTGAACCCCAAGCCAGACCAAAAGCAGAATCCCGGGGATAATTGCGCACAGCAAGCCGACTGCCACAAGCAGTCCAGTCGCGCAGCCGTTCATCTTTGTCGGCACGGGATAGCCCATGGACATTGCCCATGCGACTGCCTTCTCTTCCGAAGTTGAGAATTGCGTTATTGAGGCTGTAGTGCTGAGGTTGCCAATTCCCTGGAAGGTATTCCCATCGGTTTGAAATTCAGCGATCTTCGCCCTTCCTGGAGTCCTAAGGGTGATCAATCCACCTTCATCAGTGGATTGGTTGATGTCCGGTGTACTGGGATCACGGAAGTAGCCCCTCGAAATCGCGTAGGCAACGGCTTTATTGAATTTGTCTTGATCCACAGGGAGGTATTGGGCTCAATCGCTTTGTAGCTCCAAGAGGTGGCATGGGCTGACCGTCTTAACAGCAGTTACGTCAAATCAGTAGGTGGAGTCCTTGAAGCCGTAGCGATTCATGAGTTCCTCGGTGGAGATCGGTGTGCCCGACCCCTCCGCGAGCCCGGGGATGCATTTGAACTTGATCTCGCGGTTTTGTCCAGCGCAGCAACGCCGCAGCGAGGCTCTTCAGCTGATTGCTGACACCAAGCTATCGTGATGGCAGAAATATCACTCCCAATAGTAATTAACTGATTTAAGATGCAAGAAATTTCTTAACGGCTAGAAAACCTCAGTTTTCCTACAAATAGCCCCATCCTGGTGCAATGAATGTCCAAAAATGAATTTATCGGTAAGATCTGATCCCCAAATAGTTCCAAAAGATGTCTGCAAAAAGTACATCTCGCCAGATTGCTTGGTAGTTGTGCATTTATTTTGAGATCTAAGATCCGTTGCGAGGGTGTCAGAATTGATCCAATCTGCCTTAATAGTGCCATTATCAATCAGTGAAGCACCATTGGGGCCACCAGAAACTCCTCTAACGCACCAGTATGCAATCTGAGTCGTCATCTCCTCGCCTTCGAAGAGAGTTCCTTCTCCGTATTTCTCCATTTTTTTCACAGTAACAGGTCTAAAATTAACTACGCCTCCAGACTTGGCCTCTACATTTACTGATCTATCTTCAATGAAATCATTACCCCCTCCATATGGATCATGTTTCTTGAGGGTAATGTCTCCGCATTTGAATGACATGTATCCAAACTCTGGATTCCTCGCGCCTATGCACTCAGCTAATGAGGAGGGAAGCGTTTTTGAATCTGGCATAATACCTATGTAATAAGCCCGTTGTTTATACTCTTTGACTTGCCATGTGCCTTTAGGGCAAGAAACAAAAGCAAAAACATCGGAAGGCCATGCAACTAATGCAAGTGCAGCTAATAAATGCTTTAATGTCTTCATGTGTGGTCTACTTAAGCATCATGCGCAGTTTAGCATTGGTATCTTTCTTGGCCGTAAGTTTTACGCATGGCATGAGTGCCTATGCCGTTCCTCTTAGCGAGCAACATGCATGGTGTGTTGATAAAAGCTCAAGTTATTCAAATTATGCGATGCAAAAATCCTATAATGAATGTATGAAAACAGCAGTACGGCAAATTCGAGATTATGAGGAAAAGCAGAGGCAATGGAAAATAGAGTGGGAGAAAGGAGCTCCCGAAAGAGAGAGAAGGCGCCTCGAAAGTCTTAAACGAGAACGCGAAGAGAGAGAGCTTATGGAAGCCGAATGGGCAAGAAAAGCACGGGAAGCTAAGCAAAGGCGACTAAAAGAGCAAAGAAAGATTCAAGAAGAAAAGCAGCAGGAAGTTGATTTCTGGAATACTTTTTCTGAGTAAGATTCGTTTTTAATCAGAAAACGTTACTCGAGTGATTTGAATCCATGATGAAAGCCACAGAGACACATCGATTTTTTTAGGGGCTGATCCATGGCCAGAACCAGCAGAGCTGAACGCCACAGACGCCGTGAATCAGCGTTGGCTTTAGTCAGTCAGGGAAAGGGTTTCAGCGATGTCGTGACCGCACAGATGTCCCAATGGGGGTGCTCACGGTCATCTGCCCAGCGGGACTGTCGTTGGGCGCATGATCAGCTTCAACTGAGCATTGATTCACACGATGCTCAGCATCTGATGGTCCACATGGCGACAAGCCTTCAACGCATCTCTCTCAAGGCTGAAGAGGACAAGCAATACGCCGCTGCTGTCGGTGCCCAGAAGATGCTTTACGAGCTTCTGCTACGCCGGAAGATGGACCACGAAGCTGCCAAAGCAAGTCGTCCTGGTTGGGGTTATCGCCACGGCAACACCCGCTCCTAGGCGGCAAGGTCGTTGTGCCAGTCCCATCGCGATCTCACTGGGCGGCTGAGTCTCAAATCTGCTGGACCCGATCTGGACACGAAAAAACCGGTCTCAACCGGCTCAGTTCTCATCTCAGTGGCTGGGATCTCAGTTATTGCCGTTGCTGGGTCTCACCACGATGGATGGACTGTCACTTGCTCGTCAATAAGCCTCTAGCCCCGATGGGGGATAAGACCCGCTGAATAAATCCCTCAGATGGGGGAGTTAATTCCCAGCTGGAACGGAGATGGTGTGTTCACGGGGCGAGAGCCTCACAACACACCCAGCCATGACCTCTAAAATTCTTGTTCAATATGGCTCACTTCGTTCCAACTCTGTCAGTCACAAACTGGCACTGGAGGTTCAAAGGTTTCTGACACAGTTTGGAGTTGAAGCTATCGTGGCTAATCCAAATCTTCCTCTTTATGATGAGGAACTTCGTGATGATCCCAAAGTTCAAGAATATTTGGGTCAAGTTGATTGGGCTAATGGATTCGTTTGGATTTCTCCTGAACTTCACGGAACTATCTCCGCAGTCATGAAGAATCAGGTGGACTGGATGCAACTTAGTGTTGGGGCTCTTCGCCCTACTCAAGGCAAGACACTGGCAGTGATGCAGGTTGAAGGTGGCTCACAATCATTCAACACCGTCAATCTCATGAGGCAGATGGGTCGTTGGATGAGAATGTTCACCATCCCTAATCAGTCTTCCATCCCCAAGGCTTATCAAGAGTTCACTGAGGAAGGACAACTGAAAGACAGTCCCTTCCGCAATCGTGTTATTGATGTTGTCGAGGAACTGGCGAAGTTCACTGAGATCCTTGAGGATAAAGTTGACTTCCTCACTGATCGTTACTCCGAGCGTGTTGAGTCTGGTGAAGAACTGGCTGATCGCATGAATCTTAAGGAGGCTGTCTGATGAATGATTTGCTGAAGAAATATCTTCTCTACAATTTGAGATCACTGACAGTTGGCACCGGATTGAACGCACTGATTGTTGGAACTCTTATGTCCAGTGGATATACCTACTTGCAATCAGTTCCAGTGGGTGCATTCACCGCTATAAACATATCATTCTTTGCTGACAGGATGATCTTCAGCCAAAAGAAAAAAGAGAATAAGTTTGATCAGCCTTCATTGGTATGTTGTGAATAATGTTAGTTAACCCCAAACCTCCTAATTAGCGAATCCATAGGTAAAGAGTCGGGAAGCCTGATGCCATTGCTCACTGGCTGAGAGCAATACAAGACCCTTCGGGGAAAAGCAGGGGGTGTGGTTGTCGCTATCCATCTCCCGACAGAACCTTATCCACCATCTAGATAGTCATGATCAACATCGCCGTTATTGCAGCAGTGATTGGGACAACAGAACTGCTCTTCGAACTTCTAGATAACTACGAATGAAAACACCATGACAGGAACCACAGCAAAAGCCCATCTTTATGACCGACTGATGGAACCCCTCAGGGGCTGCAGAGGCCTCAACATCTACCGAAACAGCCTATTGAAGCGGGTCATGGCGATGACTGATCTAGAGGTCCGAGAGTGGTTGGACCAGCTGGAACAGCTCCACCAACCGTCCTCCTGATCAGCACCCCATCAGCAAAAAAAAGATGGCGGGCTCTGTATATCTACCAAACACTTGACTCATGATGGCTAAAAACAATGACATTCATCCAGCACTAATAATTTCCTGCTTTGTAATGCTCGGAATCACCATTGGTACTGCGGTGGCAATGGAAAAGTTCCCTTTCTCTACAAACCTAGAAACTACAGAACTTGAAGCAAAAGATTTAGTGTACCGAGGCTCATCATCAGGTTCACTACGTCCTGGAGTTGAGGTTAAGTAGGAGACAGCGATTGTCGCCATCCATCTCCCGATAAAACATTATTCACTTACAACAAAACAACCATGAGAAGCAACTTCACCTACAAAAAAGACGTCTACTACGGTACTTTCGTTGCAATTGCTCTAGCGATAGCATGCGGATCTGCTGGATGGTGGCATTTCCATCGATTGCCCCATGGCGAGCAACCTCTTAAGGACTTTATCTTCAACGTTCACCGATGAGCACCGGATCGCTTGAAGCACCGGCAGTCGTTTCAATTCAATGAACCTCACTCCGTCAGCAATGGCGGGGCTTTTTATTGCTTGACCAGAGCGGGGAACACTCAAGACAGTCACGTCTGACCCATGCCTCAAGACACCCGCATTGCCCTGTTCCTTATGGGAGAGTTGGTGGCAGCTTTACGCGCTAATGACCCTGATGCCTTCAGGCAGTGGCTGTCTGGTGGGGTGCAGGACCTAGCAGAGCCAGTGGTGGAGGAACTGCTGCTGGACTGGCTTTATTCGTTCCTGACAGTGGAAGAGCAGGACAGGCTGACGGGTTGGCACCTGGGGGTGAGCCTCAACTCAGATGCGAGTGAATGTGATCTCAGCCCAATCCTTCCATCCTCTGGGTGAGTCCTTCTCGAACAAACACCTGCTTTTAGGCGCAGCACTCTCCAAGGCAACTGGAGACATCTCAGGCTTTGTCAGTAAGATTGTGAAGACGACTGCAGAGACATGACATTTCTTCAGCGAATCAAAAAACCAGCAGAAATCTACGTATTACTCGCTACATTTATTTTTACCGAACAATTCGATCGGAACCTCAACCTCGAGGCAGTAGAAGAAGGAGCAATAAAAAACTTCCTAGAAGTTGCACATGCTTTTCTGGACGCCTTTACCAACCATATGCAGCCAATTGGCGCCATATTTTTTGGCTACACATTTATCCTTATTGTCTTGAATTTGGCGAACAAGGGAGTGAGGAAAGGTGTCGATATATTGGCAATATTTCTCTCGCTGTGCTGGATTTTAGAGCTTGTTATCATGAATTTACTTCTTGTTGCCCCGATCAAAAGCCCAGTCCTTTTAATTGTTGAACTTCTTCTATTTATACCCATAATTTTGATCTGCTTTTCGTGGTGGTATTGGCGCATCAATGAAGGTCGTTCGATCAGGAATTTACCTCCTGCCATTCTGGTCTGTGATGCACCTGGAGCCATGGAATATTTCTTTTTTGCGGCCGAAGTTTGTTTTGATTACTCGCAAGATTCATGCAAGACTGCCCCCTCGAAAGCGGTAAGACTTTTAAATGGATTTGTTGTTCTAGACGTTTTTGGCCTCACCTTATCCAGGGCCGTCGATCTTGCTATTGGCTAGCAAAAAAGTGTTTTTTTGGGCGAAAGCACTACAAGATCGATCGTAAATAAGCCAAGAGGCGACACGATTGTCGCCATCCATCTCTCGACAAGACCTCGCATACAAGCCACCCCGACAGCGATGGCGGGGATCTTTATTGCCTACCCACTTGGGGGGAGGACGTTCCCTAAATAAATCCCTCAGATGGGGGAGGTGATTCCGAACCAGAACAGCGATGGTGTGTTTACGGGGCGAGAGCCTCACAATACACATAGGAATCAAATGAAATTCTTCAAAGCAATTGCTGCCACTGCTGCTGTTATTACTTGCTGTATTGGCAATCCAATTCCTGCAAAAGCTGGGATTGTGATTGATCTTCATCGAGGTGAAGTGACGGAAATAAATGATGGCAATCCTCACCTCTATTATGTGCAAGGATGTAGAACATCAACGAACCGCCGTCCTCTACAGGGTGCGGCTTATCCAACAATCGCAGGAGAACGGCCAGGGTTCAAGAGGACAAGAAGCTTGAGCCAATCTCTTCATCAACAGGCTGCACAAAATTTTCGAGAAGATGATAGAGACGGGCTTACGTATCGAAATAGCTACTGCTGAGTTCCTGTCGGGAAGCCTGATGTTATATGACTGAAAGCTATAAAAGATCCGTAAGGGAAAGGCAGGGCGGTTTGGATTGTGCTGATCAATCTCCTGACAGAATTCTTGCCCCGTCATCAGGTGGGGTTTTTACATGCCTGCACGGATGCATGCGATAACAGCTTGTGTTCTGTCTTTGACACCAAGTTTGCTGATAACCGTGCTCACATGACTTTTGATTGTTTCTGTGCTTACAAACATAGATTCCGCCATCTCCTTATTGCTCATACCTTGGCATAAGGCTTCCAACACCTCCTTCTCACGTGCTGATAGCTCATTAAGGATCTGGCTCTTTTTAAAGCCCGCCATTTCCCTGACTTCTTTTGGGTAGTAAGTGGACCCGTTAGCAATAGCATTTAGTGACTTGAATAGGTCCCCATCGACTCCTTTGCCAATTGAGCTGACGAATGCAATCCCGTCGATATGAGCATCAAGGGCATCCCTCACGACTTCTTGGTTCTCACGATGTAAGAAAAGCAGCACCCGAGTATTCGGACTTACTTCTTTGGCCTTGATGGCTAATGGGATTCCATACCCTTGCTCTAAGTGCTCTGTGGCATAGAGAAGATCGGGTTGTTTTTCCTTGCAGGCATCTAAGGCTTCGCGTTCCGTACTGAAGGCTCCAACCAGGGTATTGGTGATAGGTGGAACCATGCTGAATGCACCCAGGGTCAGCAGGTCTCCCATAGCGACAACTGCTGTCTTGCCTGCCCAGAGGTTCTGGCTTTCTTTGAGGACCCGTTGGATCGTCTCTGACTTTGGGTTGAATTCCACCTTTGGGGGAGGGGCGTGCCTCTGAGCTTCACCCATTTTGGTGAGGTAATTCGTTGTTGTCACGGCGATGGTGTACTTACGGGGCGTGAGCCTCACATCCCAAGTATTAAAAGCAGATGAAAAGGATTTTTATCGTCTTGACGGCCGGAGTTGTATTTACGGCTGGGGCATTGGCTGCCAGTTCCGCGCAAGCTGACGTATCTAGTAAATCTTTCGATAAGGAGGCAAGCTACGAACACCAGATGAGATATTCAGCTGATTTGAGCTTCGAGCGGCTCATGAGTAATGCCATGTATGGTGGCTTTAATGCTTATTAAATACTGGCTTCCCCAAGGCTAAGAAGATTTTGAAAGTTGCTCTGTTTGCATCTCAGGGGCGACCCCTGCACGCAAGGACTTGAACGTCTCAAGCGTTGCCATCAAAACTCCTGCAGCACTCACCCTGTTTTTGGTCTATTCAAAGTAGGAGCTGCAGCGAACAGTCCGACAAGCAATAGAAGCCGCTTCATGCCAGTACTTTGTCGCTGTTCAAAAGCTGGTCCCAGTCTTGCTTACGTAAGGCTCATGCTTGGCGTTTCCAGTCGTAATTAATTTGTTGCGACTGGAAGTTATGCCGTCAGGTTTTGACGCAATAGAACTTAAGACCGTCGTCACCAGTTGTCTGCCGAATCTTCCATTTCGTAAGGCAGTGATGCCGGGGTAGGAAGTAATTCTGTGACAAGGTCTGGCATGACAGGCATGTGACGACTTCCCGCCATATTTCCCTCGGGAACAACAGTGTTCCCAATTTCTGCGGTGGGAATAGCCTCGGGAACTTGCCTAACCGCAGTCTCTGACTGTGTTTCTTCTTTATTACTTCCTTCTATATAAAATCCCGTATAGGAGGTTTCCTTCTGCTGAATCAGTTTTGGTGCCAGAGCGTACGAACCACGGTGTGGCTTGGTTAATTGGCGTTCGCCAAACATGGACCCAAGAGTGTTGTCCACGGTCTTGGTTGGTTTGCCGTGCCGTGCAAAAACTGCATCGACCAGACTTTTGCGCGTCATAGAAGGTGTGCCATTTTGATGCGCTCGCCAAAGAACATCGATGATTGCCTCGCGGCAATTACCGACGACTTCTACTTCCGGCGCTAACTGCAAAACACCTGTTTCACGGTTCAGGTTGAAAGTGAGGCTGCGGCATGGATCAATAACTGCCGCTCGGTCTTTTTTGAATTTGGCTGTTACACCGATTTGCCTGCCGTCTGCGTCAAGTGCCTTACTAAATGACACCACCATGCTTGGGTCTTCCGCCCAGCTTTTTGCACCGCTCCATATTCCGTTTGTGCTGCCATCGTGATTTAACAAACCGATTGAGCATCTATTTGGCTGGCAAATGCCTTCCCGTAAGTAAGTAAGCATTGCTCTGCTGGATAAATTGTTTTCATGTGACCAACCGGCTGCACTGCTAACGCTCTTAACGCTGTCGATGAAAGTGGCGTCGATTTTGTTCATCCGAATGAATTGTTCCAATCGAATAACGCCTCTGATGTCGGCCCGCCAAGACTCATGCCCTTGATCAGATGCATTGACCCAGAACCAGACGCGTTGTTCTGGGTGTCCCAACTGCGGGAAGAAGTCGACGCTGGACTCATGAAGCCCCGGACCTTCAACCGCAGGGTGGCCGCCATCAGCTCTCTGTACCGATGGGCGTCTGATCCATCACGGTCGGCAGCGTCCGGTGTTCCGCGGAACCCGATCCCTGGCCGGTCTCAGCTCCACGCCGAGAAGTCGACCCGTGGCCTTTCTGATGAACAGATGGGTTTGCTGTTTGCAGCCATCACCAGAGCGGCTCACCTGGACCCCAATGCCCAACGTGACTACGCCCTCATCAAAGATGCGTACTTGCTCGGATGCAGGGTCTCGGAGATCGCGGTTATCCGTTGGAAAGACATCGAGGCACTCGATGACGGAGGCCAGATTCACCTTTTCGGCAAAGGATCCAGGAGACGCACTGTTCGCGTATCGCCAGCAACGCTTGGCCTCTTTCAAGGACTTGGCCGCGGCTCTGATGAAGAGTTCGTCTTCCCTAGTCCCAGGCGGGATGGGCATCTCACACGCCAAGCAATTGGAGATGTTTGCCGGAAGTGGGGACGCGCCGCAGGGTTCCACGTTCACCCACACCAACTGAGGCACAGCCATGCCACACACGCTGTGCAGAGGGGCGTGGACGTATTCACGCTTCAAGCCACGCTCGGTCACTCGTCAAGCGCGACTACTGGGCATTACGTGGCTGCAAATCCTCTGGACAGCAGTTCTCTGCGTCTTGGTTAGTGCATTTCGCTGATGTGTAATCCCGCTGCTATCTCTGCTGGCAAAAGCTCACTGAGGCTCTACGGATGGGATACGGAGGTGGAACAGCATTAGGAAGTCGCGCTGGAGATCAGGGGTTCAGGGAGATCGTTCCAAGATGCAAGCCAGGCCCGGACTTTGAAGCGTGTCGACGGGACCTCGTTATCGGAGGGACGGGGTTAGTGCTTTGGGTGGTCGCAACATTCGCAGTTACCGGAGTTGCCTGCTGGCTTGTCCTGTCAGGTAAATGGTCTTTGATGCTGATCAAGCTTGAGCAGAAGATTCGTTCGTTACGTCGCTAGTAACCCCTGCTCACACCAACGACGAGACCCTGCTGGTGATCCACTCAGCCCCACTCGCACAACATTCACCCGCGAGATGGATCGCCTCTGGGATGGAGCAGAACTGGGAATCAAGCCGCACTTTCAACGCAAACTGGATCGTCAAGAGATTCGATGCAGAGATGGGGTGAAGAGGAGATGTGAAGGGAGAGAGAAGGGCAACATGGATTGAATAGTGGCTTAGTGGGTGACTCGGAAACGCCTCTATAACCATAAATTCAATGAATGCAAGTTAATAGCACCTGGATTATCTCCGTCCCAGTGTGGCTTTTGCGCTCAATGCACCAGGGGGGCAGCTGCCTGATGATCGATTGAGTTAATCAGTAATTAGATGCTAGTTATTTTTAGATGATTTTGGAAATGTGATTTTTAGGCTCTCAAAAAAGATAAGAATCTCAAAGGGCGTTTAAATGTCGACTCTTAGATGTGATCTTATCCAATCATTTTCGATTCCGTCAAAATAGCTTTCTATTGTATTGCGTTGATCCAAGGAAAGGATTGAAAGTCCAGAGCTAGTGTTGGAGTTGGTGGCAGAGATGCCTCTAAAAGAGAATTGCTCTTGGTATCTATCACACAAATTATAATCTTTGTTTAGTCTATGAATCATTTCCTTAAACCTCTGCTTGGGGTTTGATCTTATGGCTTCATATCTAAAGGTTTGAGCAGCGATCGAATCTTTGTATTCCGACCAGCTGGACAAGAAGTTGACGTACCAAGGTAAATAGTATTTGATGGCATAATTCAAGAAATCATTGAATAACCATTTTTCATTGAAGTTTTTCGTCCATACGAACGAGTAGCCTACTAAGCCAGGGGCTTGCGGGGCTAAGTCCTTTTTGGCCATAAGATCTCTTGCGAAGCTTGTTAGTGAGTCATAAATATTGCGAGTAATTAGGATTGTATTTATTTGAAAGTCTACTATTAGTTGCACGTTGTGTGGAGTCCCTTTCATGTGCATTTGTGCAACGGAGCAAAATCCCTGATTTGCTAGCAGTGCTGGCACATAAATATCGTGTTCATTGCTCGACCATGCATAGCAGTATCTTGCGGCACGGCATTGAAGCGATTTTTTTATGACATTGGCGGTCCAGGTTGAGCCTGACTTTGGTGGTGCTGCTATGAGAATATAGCGACCTTTGATGTCGCCCTTGTTTTCCCATCTTAGATTTGATAATCTTGGCTCAACTTGCGTGTCGTTGAGAACTTTTTGAAGATCTTCGATGTTAATTTTGCTTTCCATGCGCTAACGATTGAATCTCCTTTTAGGAGTTTTACGGTTTTTTGAGATTTTAACTTAATGGCGGTATATATGTAATGGCAAACATTCTCGATGGGCTCGCTCGCTGGCCCCGGTCAGCAACCCGCAAGGAGTGGCTCGCCATCACTCGTGAGTTGATTCGGCAGACCATCGCTGACATGGACCTGCACCCTGCCGCCTTGGCTGAAGTCGAGGAGGCGTTCATCGGAGCTGGCCTGCTGTGATCTCAGTCCTTGCCACGACGCATGGCATCAATGTCGTCCTTGATCAGCGACAGCTCTGCCGAAGAGTCCCGCTGGTGCTTTCTGTCTTCAAGGTCTGGGTACCCAGCCAATGCAATGAGTGCGACGGGTCCAAAAAGCAATCCCAACACCAGCCACTGCTTGGAGTTATGGCCCTTCAACTTGGCGATTTCTTCTGCCCAGACCGAGCACGCAAACGCCATGGCAACGATCCAGATCCAATAAAAAATCTGCATCAGATGTCATCCACTGGCATCTAGGTAGCCATGACCCGCAAGAGAGTCACCGCGAGCGAGAAGAAACAACGCCATGAATGGGCGGTTCGGCAGATTGACGCCGGAATGGGTCTGAGCGAATTAACTGCCTTTACCGCCGAAACATGGGGGTGTTCCCGTAGACAGGTACGTGATGTCGTCGCTGTGGCCCACAAGGACTGGCTAGATGCTGCTACGGATCAGAGGAGATCGACCAACGTGACTTGCTTTTCCAGCAGGTGGGACGACTCGAACGCATCGCCCGCAAGGCAGAAAATGCAGGCCAGTTTTCAGCGGCAGTTGGTGCCATTACGGCGCTGAATCGAATGATGGCGTTGGGTGATGACCAGAAGGGCTTCCGAGGTCATCGACACAACGGACACCACTACCGGCGCTGATCAGTATGCAACTGAGCCTTTACCCAGCAAAATCCGAAGACAGGTTGATAGCTGCATGAAGTTGCTGCACCAGCTCCAGGCCATGCTGATCACTGCGGGCTTAGGTCTGCTGTTGTTCCTTAGTGCAGGTCGTGTGGACGCGTGCGTAGAGGGTTTGGCATGAGGAATGCCGCTGGAGCAGCTAACGAGCCATCTGGGCGATAAACAACAATTGAAGCAAGAGTCATCCAGGCGTTATGTCGCTCAACGGTAGTTATTTTCGACCACGTCCTCGGGAAGGATTTTTAGCGCGATACAAGGGGTCAGTTGCTTGTGATTGCAACTGTCGCATTGTCTCGATCGCAAAGCCGCCAAGACCACCAGAGCTGATCACCATCAAATAGAAGAGCCTCAGGCGGCGCAGATTCACATCTGCAGGACTGTGATCGATCAAAACCTTGAGGAAATAAGCCACTGCGCAGCCCAGAAGTAGACCAATCACTAGGGCCAACAAAACTTTGATGCCACTGAATGGCTTATCAGATCTGAGCTTTGTTTTGTTGGTAGCCATTAGCTCATGACACTTGAAGTGTCCTCTGCCGCCTTCGACTTGGATTCCCCGATCAGGGTCTTCATCACCACGTAAAAGACCGGCACCACAAGGGTGGAGAGGAAGGTGGCCACTAACAGACCACCGAAAACCACCAGACCAAGTGACGACTGACTCTGGGCCCCAGCACCGCTGGCGAGCATCAAGGGCAGGAATCCCGTGAGGGAAGAGATCGCCGTCATCAGGATGGGACGCAGACGCGACTTGGCCGAAAATTTGGCTGCTTCCAATGCCGACTCGCCCGCGCGCATCTTCTGGTTGGCCAGGTCGACGATCAGAATCGCGTTACCGCCAGCCAGACCGATAAGCATCACCAAACCCACCTGGGCATAGATGTTGAGTACCTGCCCAGCTGCTCCAAGGAACACCAGGGCTCCCAGAAGGGCCGTCGGCACCGTCAGCAAAATAATGATCGGATCTGTATAGCTCTCGTACTGAGCCGACAGCACCAGGAATACCGCAAGAATGCCTAGGGCAAAGATCACCACCGCAAGTGAACCTGCTTTGACTTCCTCGCGAGAGATACCTGTCCAGTCGTAACCCAGACCTGGGAAGCTCCCCTGGCTGAACACTTGCTTCATCGCCGAAATGGCCTGGCCGGAACTGTTTCCCTCCTTTGGAGTGCCCTCAATCTTGATCGAGCGGTAGAGGTTGAAGTGGGGTATGACGCTGGGGCCCACGGTTTGTTTGACCGTGAAGAACTCTGAGAGGGGAATCTGCTCGCCCCTGGTATTGGCGACGTAGATCGCAGAAAGTTTCTGCGGTGTGGCACGGCTGACGTCTTCAGCCTGCACATAAACCCGACGCACCTTGCCTTCCTGGAAGGTGTCGTTCACGTAGGCCCCACCGAAGTTGATGCTGAAGGCCGTCATTGCTGAACCGAAGTCGACCCCTAGTGAGGCCATCTGCTCACGGTCTACATCGATCTTGTACTGCGGAGCCTGGGGAGAGAAAAGCGAATAAACGCGATTCAAAATCGGGTTGGCATTTCCAGCCTGCATGATTTGCCGCGCTGAGCCGAAAAACTCGTTCAATGCGTACACACCACTGCTTTTATCGAGCAGCTGGAACTCAAAACCACCACCGTTGCCGTAGCCGGGGATCGACGGGGGCTCAACAACGAACACCCGAGCACCATCGATCAAGCCGTACATCTTTGCGTTAAGTCGCTTCACCAAGGCACCAACGGTGTGTTCTGGTCCGGGCCGCTCATCCCAGTGCTTTGTGCCAAAAAAGAAAAAGCCTTTATTGGGTGCGTTTCCATCAAGGCTGGCGCCACTGAAGAGGGCTGCTGAGGAGATGTCCTCTTCCGAGCGCAATACAGCTGCTACCTGACGGCTAATCGCCTGGGTTTTCTCATTGGAAGCACCATCGGGCGCTTGGATGAAACCGATTGCATAGCCCTGGTCTTCAATTGGAACAAAGCCTCCGGGAATTCGGGTGAAGGCAAAGCCCGTCAGCAGAATGCCGGCCGCCAAAGCCGCCATCACAATCGGACGGGCCTTCAACACTGCATCCAGGATCAATGCATAACGCTGCTCGAAACCGCTATAGAAACGGTTGAAGTTGTTGAAGATGACTGGGATGAAGTAGCCGACTCCCAGGCCGATCGAGGTGAAAAGAAGAACCGGAAGTGGATTGGAGAAGATGACACCGGTGATCACCAAACCAACCACTGCTCCACCGACGGCAAAGGGAAGCCGTAAGGGCATGCCGGTGATCTTGGAAGCGATGAAGCCAATCAGGGCACCCACTAGCGTTGGAACGATGACGGCTGCGGAGCCATTTCCAGCACTCAACAGGCCATAAACGAAACCCAGCGCCACACCGGCCGTGGCGTACTGCTGACGGCTGAGTTCTTTTGTCTCCTTAGACAACAACAGCGCCGAAAGCATCGGGGAGAACGTCAACGCGTTGAAGGTGGAGATGCCGATGGAGAAAAGAATCGTGGCGGCGAACTGTTTGTAGATCGTGCCGGTGGCACCCGGGAAGAACAGCACCGGCAGGAACACGGCCATCTTCACTAGGGAGGTAGCGATGACGGCCCCGAACAGCTCATCCATGGTTTCCATGGCGGCCTTCACCGACGTCATCCCTTCTGCCTTCTTGGCGGAGGTGTCCTCCACCACGGTGATGGCGTCATCCACAACAAGCCCGGTTGCCAGCACAAGACCAAACAGGGTGAGTTGGTTGAGCGAAAACCCGAATGCAAGCACCAAGGCAAAAGTGCCGATTAGCGCCACGGGAATCGCGATAGCCGGCACGAGGGTGGCCTTCCAGTTCTGCAAGAAGAGGAACAGGATCAGCACCACCAGAATCACTGCGTCCCGCAGGGAGTTGGTCACACCTTTGATCGACTGGTTGATGAAGTCGGTGGTGTCGTAGATCTTCTGCACCCCGAACCCAACCGGAAGAGTCTGTTCAAACTCAGCCAGGACGTCCTTGACGCCATTGGATACGTCAATGGCATTGCTGCCAGATAGCTGATAGATCGCGAGGCCGACAGACGAAGCACCTTTCAGATCGATGGCATCGATTCCATAGGTCTCACCACCCAGCTCAACGCGGCCCACATCCTTGAGCCGCAGCAAACCACCAGCATCAGTACTGCGCAGGATGATGTTTTCGAACTCCTCGGTGCTGCTAAGACGCCCTTGCAGCTGCACCGTGAGGGTGTACTCCTGACCTTCCGGGGCGGGAGAACCGCCAATCTTTCCGGCAGGAACGAGGCGGTTTTGGCTGCGTAGTTGGTTGACCACGTCAGTTGCCGAAAGGTTGTTGGCGCTTAACTTCTCAGGATCGAGCCAAAGGCGAAAAGCGATCTTGCGGTTACCGAAATAGGTAATGTCGCCGACGCCCTTCACGCGTTTGATGTTGTTAGTGAGGTTCTTGTCAAGATATCCACTAATTGTCTCCACCGAATATTCAGTTTTGGAGGGGTCTTCGTTGACGAAGTTGTAAACAAGCAGAATTGAGTTAGAAGCCTTATTGACCGTGACACCGGACTTGCGCACTTCCTCTGGAAGCTGCGGCTCAGCCAAGGAAACGCGGTTCTGAACGTTCACTTGGTTGATATTGCCGTCGGTGCCGCTGTCGAACGACACCGAGATGGAACTCACACCATCCGATGAGCTATTGGAAGTGATGAAGTCCATGTTCTCAACCCCATTGATCTGCTGCTCAAGCACGGAGGTAACACCCTGCTCAACGGCAACCGCATCGGCACCTACGTAGGTGGCCTGCACCTTCACAGTTGGGGGAGCAATGTCGGGGAGGTTTTCGATCGGAAGGATCGGAATCGCGATCAAGCCGACAATCACGATCAAAAGACTGCAAACCGTGCTGAGAACCGGTTTGGTGATGAAGTTATTGGAAGCAGACATCGATCAACCTCAGTTCCCCTTGGCGGGTTGCACCTTCACAGGCATCCCGTGTCTCAGGTTCAAAAGGTT